>DAOVUU010000205.1 GCA_030632405.1 Desulfobulbaceae bacterium
GTGGGCAAATCAGCATATCAATCTTGGTTTTCTCTTCCTTTTTGCGGGATTATTGCACATCTACTATAACTGGCGTCCTATTACAGCCTATATGAAAAATAAAGCCAGAGAACTCAAGGTGTTTACGCCATCTTTCAATGTGGCCATGCTCCTGACACTTGTTGTCGGATTTGGAACATATTTTGAGATTCCGCCAATGAGCAGTGTAATTAAGCTTGGTGATGTAATTAAAGATTCGGCTGCTGCCAAATACGGTGAACCTCCATATGGTCATGCAGAGCTTTCATCTTTGAAACTTTTTTCCAAAAAGCAGGAACTGGATCTGGATCAAGCCTTGGAGCTTTTAAATAAAGCGGGAATACAATTTGGTGACAGCAAAGATATTCTGGCAGCTATAGCAGCCGGGAATAAAATGAGCCCACAGGATATCTACCAAATTATTAAACCGGCAGCTAGAAAGAAAACAGATGCGGGAGCGGTTGCCTTTCCAGAGAGCCCTGAGTCCGGATTTGGCAATATGACTCTGGCTGCAATGTGCAGTGAGTATAATCTTATGTACCAGGTTATCCGTCGCGGTTTAGAAGAAAAAAATGTCAAGGTCGATGCCGATATGACTATTAAAGAGATTGCTGAAGCAAATGGGAAGGACCCCATGGCCGTTTTCGAAGATATCCGTGTTCTGGTTAATGAGAGTCGTTAGGTGTCATTTATCGAATTTGTATCTTTGGAAGGGTAGAGTGAGGGTTGTGGTTGAGATTTGAAAATGGGGATGGACTGCTAAGGTGGTATTTTAAAAAAGTGTGATTTATATGAAAATATTGGTTATTAACTCAGGCAGTTCCTCCATTAAGTTTCAGCTGCTTGAAATGACAGATGAGTCTGTACTGGCTTTGGGGCTTATCGAGAGAATAGGAGAAAAAGAGGGTTTTATTAGATGTATACTGCATCCTGAAACCAGAGAAAAAAGGACTATAGAGCGGGTTGAATTAATAGCCGATCATAAAAGCGGCATGCATAAAGCTGTTGGCATATTGACGGATTCAGATACAGGCGTTATTTCAAGTAGTGCTGATATAAAGGCAGTCGGCCATCGTGTAGTGCACGGCGGAGAAGCTTTCCATCAACCGACGCTTATTACGGATGCCGTTCTTGCAGCCATCAAACAAAACATTCCTCTTGCACCTCTTCATAATCCACCAAATCTTGATGGCATTCTGGTAGCCCAGAATCTTTTCCCGGGAGTCCCGCAAATCGCCGTATTTGATACAGCTTTTCACCAGTCGATCCCGCCCCATGCATTTCATTATGCGCTGCCCTATGAACTTTATGAGGAGCAGCGAATTCGCAAGTATGGATTTCACGGAACTTCCCATAAATATGTGGCAAATGAGTGCGCATACCAGATGGGTAAATCCCTTGAAAGGCTGAATCTGATCACTATTCACCTGGGTAATGGCTGTTCGATGACCGCAATAAAAAACGGCAGGAGCGTTGATACCACACTCGGTCTTACACCACTTGAAGGATTGGTTATGGGTACCCGCAGCGGTGATGTGGATCCTGCTGTTCACGCTTACCTTGCTAGAAACTGTGGCATGGACATTGATTCAATTGACGGAATGCTGAACAAAGAATCCGGTCTTAAAGGGCTCTGCGGAATGAATGATATGCGGGATATTCATGACCAGATTGCAAGCGGCAATGAGAGAGCTCGGCTGGCTCTTGAAGTCCAGACCTATCGAAATCGTAAGTACGTGGGAGCATATCTGGCGGTACTCGGTCGAGTGGATGCCATCGTTTTCACCGCAGGGATTGGTGAAAACGATGGGGTTGTTCGTGGTAAGACACTGGAGGGACTCGAGATATTTGGAATTTCCCTTGATCCTGTTGCAAATAACCAGCGGGTGAAAAGCCCCGTACTGCTCAGTTCGAAGGAGAGTCGAATTCAGGTCTGGGGGATCCCTACCAATGAAGAGCTTGCTATTGCCCGGGAATCAAAAACAGTTCTAGAAGGTTGCTAGAGGACAACCTTCCAAGGCAGTCTTGGCTCATCTGCTGCAAAACTATCTGATTTTGTCTGGAAGGAGTTTTGCTATTACAATCATCGTAATACCGATACCCACAGCCAGCCACGGGCCCCAGCTCATATCCAATAGCGGTGTTGATTTTGATGTTACAATCAGTGTTGCCTTACCGCCGAAGAGTTTCTGCATAAGCCAGGTGCCTTTCAGGCTTCCGTACATGATCATGTAGAGTCCAGCTCCTGCAAGTCCGCCCAGGGTGAAAATAAGTGCATCTATTCTGCCGGTGCCAAGGGCGACCAGACCGGTTCCCGGACAAAAACCGGAGATAGCCCAGCCAAGGCCAAGGAGCATGCCGCCAAAAATAACGCCTGTGTACATGGACTTGATGCTCAGATGTCCACCATCGATAATTCCGGTGATCAAGCCGATGAACAGGAGTGCAGAAGAGACACCGATTCCTGCAAAAATTGTTTTCATCAGGTGAAGATCGGTGAGGCGCAACATGCCTATGATTTTATCTGGGTCCGCCGCACCGATACGCTGAAGAACAAAGCCGAATATGGTTCCTATAAGAATTGCCAGTATGATATCCATGTTCTGCTCCTATTTTTTGTAGAGAATCAAGGCAGTCGGGACTGCGACTGCAAATGTGGAAAGGGCGAAGATGTAGCCGCTGATTGATGTCTGCATCATGCCACTCATCATATGACCGCTGGTACAGCCTCCTGCAAGGCGGGCACCCCAGAGCACAATAAATCCACCTGTGAATGTTATTGCAGCCCGAGCCATATAGCCGCTGCCGAACCGACGGCGGTGGATTTCGGGGAGTTGTTTTATTTTGCCTGCAGGTGCGGTGCCTTGAAAAACCCGGCCGAGAAAACCACCTAGAATCATGCTCAAGACAAAAACAAAGCTGTAGTTCAGCGGTTTTGCAACTGATTTAGCATATTTCCCGCCGGATTTGTTGAGATAGGCGTTGCTGCTGCCGTACCCCGTTTTGGTGTTCTCATCTTTTACAACCAGTGTGTCATTGATGGAATTACCGATAACTCCATCGAGAATGACAAACTGGGTTGAAACCCCTATCGGTTTAACTAGAATAACTGCCAGTAGAAAGGCGATTCCAAGAGCACTGCCTCCTTTTAACCAGTCCCAATACATAATTGTCTCCTTTATAAAGTGTTATAAATATGATGGCGTCGTAAAAATAATGACCTTTTTACGACGCCGTCAAATATGTTTCAGCAATGAAAACTGCAATGGTGAGTACTGAAATTAAGATTGCGGGACAATTTAATCATTTGATTAAATTAGTAAAGGGGTTTTATCATCTCAATTTGCGTGCTGTCTTTATGCGCACTGTTTTTGATAAATTTTCCAGCCATTTCACCGGTAAATTTACCATCATCCATGGCAAGCATACCATTGATGATGAGAAAATCGATCCCTTTGCTATATTGATGAGGTTGCTCGAAAGTCGAAGCATCTTCAATTTCACGGGGATTAAATACAACGATGTCTGCGCAGGCCCCTTCCTCTAAAGTGCCTCGGTCGGTGAGACCAAACCTTTTTGCAGGATTTGATGTCATTTTCCGAATAGCATTTTCAATGGAGAGGGTTTTTTTCTCTCGAACGTATTTTGAGAGAACCCGCGGAAAGGTGCCGTAAGACCTGGGATGCGGTTTTTGTTCTTTAAATTCGATAATTGAACCATCGGAGGCGACCATCCCGTCTTCGTACTTTAATATCGTTTCTACATCTCTTTCATCAAGACAATGGAAAATACATTTAACATCACCAAGAGCAGTTAAATCCAGAATCAACTCGCAAGCATCCTCAAAGGTGGGGGGATGGCCGGTCTTTTCCATTAACTGCGCCAGAGATTTCCCCTCAATTTCCGGTTTGTTCGGGGAATGGCAAATCATTACATTGTCTGGATCTCCACCACCACGAGCATTCTTTAAATTCCAATGTATCACTTTCAGAATTTGTGTTCTTTTTCGGGAATCCTTCAATAGTTTTCTCGTATCCCGCAGTCCGCCTTCAAGCGCCCAACTGGGTAAAAACACATCTATAGTTGTGCTCGTGGCGTTATACGGATATTGATCAAAGGAAATATCAATGCCCTGGTTTTGGAGTTCAGTGATTTTGGCAAGAGTTTCACCACTCTTTCCCCACATAGATTTGCCGATGAGTTTATGGTGGGAGAGATGAACAGGAATTCCGCTCTGTCGACCTACTTCAGAGGCTTCTTCAATGGCTTTTATAATTCCAATGCCTTCATCTCTAAGGTGAGTTGTATAAATACCATTATAGTTTTTCACTACTCCGCAGAGTTCAGCAATTTCCTCTCTGCTGCTGTAGGCTCCAGGTATATAAATTAAACCAGTCGATATACCCAACGCGCCATTTTGCATTTCTCTGGCAACTATTTTTTTCATATCCGCTAATTCATTCTCACCTGCGTACCTGTTCACACACCCCATGACTGTTTCCCGGACTCGGTTATGGCCAATGAGCATGCCAACATTGATTCCAATGGAACTCTTTTTGATCTGGCTGGAAAAATCTGCCACATCAACAGTCGACATGCCGCAATTACCGCCGATAACCAGAGTTACACCTTGAAACAGGTAGTTGAGAGCCTGGCGTGTAGCACTGTTTTTCAGAAGATCTTTGTCACAATGGGTATGGACATCAATGAATCCAGGGCTTACAATTTTTCTAGACGCATCGATTAATCTATGTGCCGAGCCAGTGATATTTTTTTCTATTCTGGCTATTTTGCCATTCTTAACTGCTATATCACCGAAATACCCCGGTGTTCCTGTCCCATCTATCAAAAAACCATTGCGGATAATAAAATCATAGTCAAACATGGAAAAAGAGTTCCTCATTTTATATTGCTTTGTCAGCATTGGCACATTAGCGGCCTGGTATTTGTTATATCCAGATATCTATTTTTTTCCTGCACATAGGGTAGTCTTAAAATATTGACCTCTGTTTTGTTTCATCCAGTTGTCTGTAGAGTTTGAGCAGACTACAATGGCTTGGTGAAAGCTCCTGCCAGCTGGCTGCAAAAGTGAGCCCTGGGAATGTGACTTTTCCGGCAATTATAGCTTTTGCCTCATAAATTTCTTCTTCTCCAAAGTAGAGCCTGAGTCCTTTTCTGTAACTCGAAAAATTTTCTCCCTTCACCTTGAAACTGAGAAGTGTGTTCAGAAGTCTGAAAAGCTTTTGGCGGTTCTCCGACAAATTACCATGTTGATGACACCAGTTACACCACTCTCGGGCATCTTTATACTGGTGTAGAGAGAGAAAAATCAAGGCCTTCATTTCACCAACTGATAGAGCATACCATACTGAATCGACATCAAAAAGAACACCGATAAGATCAGAGATAAGATACTGGTCACTCATATTTAATTCTTCCAGCCTGCCAAGGAAATTTTGAAGTTCAACGCCGTCCATA
>DAOVUU010000217.1 GCA_030632405.1 Desulfobulbaceae bacterium
CGTACCGCCTTTATCGATGACGCTGAAGTGCTTGTTGTTGCATATGGATCGGTTGCTTGTTCTGCATTATCAGCGGTGCGTCTGGGGAGAAGAAATAACTGTAAAGTAGGATTCTTTCATCCACGAATATTGTGGCCGTTTCCTGAAAAAGCACTGCAAAAACTATTGGATGGTGTGTCTCGTATTATCGTCCCCGAGATGAATATCGGAAAGATCTGTCGTGAAGTAGAGCGACTTGCGCCCGGAATAGATGTTGTCTCTCTTGCTAAGGTTGGTGGTGAACTTCACACGCCTCAGGAGATCCTGAAAGCCGTTGAAAATGCAGAATAATTTATAATGAGGACTATACAATACTATGCATCCGATCGCTGAAAAATATATACGTAAAAGTGCGCTGCCGACGATTTTCTGTCCGGGCTGCGGGCATGGAACGGTGTTAAACAGCTTTTTGAGGGCTGTTGATCAGCTCGACATTTTTAACACTCTTGGACTGGTATCCGGGATTGGCTGTTCCAGCTGGACACCGGTTTTTGTCAATACTGACGTTATGCATACAGTACATGGCCGGGCTTTAGCGTTTGCCACAGGACTGAAAGTATCAAACCCAAAGCTCGACGTTATAGTCTTTACCGGTGACGGGGATTGTGTTGGAATTGGTGGTAATCATCTTATCCATGCTGCTCGCCGGAACATAGACATGACTGTTTTTATGCTGGATAATGGTATTTACGGAATGACAGGGGGGCAGGTATCACCGACCACCCCCGCAGATGCTAAGAGCCAGACAACACCATACGGAAATCCCGAACCTCCACTCGATGTCTGTGCATTGGTAGTCAGTGCAGGAGCGACTCATGTTGCACGTTACACGACTACGCAGCCACGTACATTGATCAGTGGCATCAAAAAAGCAATTGCACACAAAGGATTTTCTTTTGTCCATATCATATCCCAATGTCCGACGCAGACAGGACGCTATGTCTACGGATTGACTAAACCGGATGAATATGTGCGGATGATTCGAGAGCAATCTATTTCTTTAGCTGCTGCCGGGAAACGTTCTACAGAAGAACTTAAGGGAAAAATTATTACAGGTTTGCTTCATGAATGCAGTGACCGGCCCGAATTTGTAGAGACAATGACTCGGCTCAGGAGGGCTTGATAAAATGAATAAAAAGCGAAGAGCCATTACTAAGGAAATTATCATCGACGGCGGCGTCTGTAAAGGTTGTCATATCTGCATTGATCAATGCCCTGAGGATGTGTTTGAGGTATCAAAAACTCGGAGCACAAAGGGCTACCTGATGCCGGTTGTCAGCAGGATTGACGATTGCATTGCCTGTATGCTGTGCGAATTGATTTGTCCGGATTTAGCCATAACTGTGGAGACGACTAAAGATGAGAAATGAAATTATGTTTGCAGGTTTCGGTGGTCAGGGTATTGTCAAGGCTGCTCTCCTGGTTACCCAGGCTGCGGGACTGTATGAAGACAAACAGGTAGCCCATACCCAGAGTTATGGCCCTGAAGCACGGGGCGGAGCCTGTAAGTCAGAAGTCGTGCTCAGTGATGATGAAATCGCCTATATAAAGACGAGTGAACTGGATGCCCTGGTTGTCATGTCCCAACCAGCACTGGATAAGTATCAGGATCGGGTATTGCCGGACCGTACTGTGGTGATCTACGACTCCACTCTGATTAAAGAAATTGCGCCCAATTTCAAACAAACAATAGGTGTTGCTGCTACCCGTATGGCCGAAGAAGAGCTCGGACGGTCTCTTTTTGCTAATATTATCATGATTGGTGCTTTGGCTGGGGCCACTGGAATAGTGAGTCTTGATTCGCTGTCTCGCGCACTGGAAGGCAATGTTCCGGCCAAAACACTTGAGAAAAATCGTCAGGCACTCAAACGTGGTTTTGAGTGTACATGCAGAACCTCCTGGAATCCGGGAGGTTGATTTTCTTGTCAAAAACGATATCTAAGGCTTTAATGAGTGTTTTTTATAAAAAGCTCAATCAGGTGGTAGGCTATGCTCATCCGAGTTGGCAGAACAGGCAGATTGTCTATTGAAAACCACTGCGCATCTTCAATTTCTTTATTGTCGATCTGGATGTCACCGGCAGTGTATCGGGTCGTAAAACCGATCATCAGAGAGTGTGGAAACGGCCAGGGTTGGCTGCCGATATAGGCAATATCAGAGATCTCTATATTCACCTCTTCCCGTATCTCCCTGGTCACTGTTTCTTCAAGCGTTTCCCCCGGTTCAACAAATCCTGCCAGGGTAGAGTACATCCCTTTACGAAAATGGGGAGAGCGGGCCAGAAGGATCTCCTTCCCACGTACTATTGACATGATTACTGCGGGAGAAAGCCTGGGGAAGCTGATAAACCCGCAGGCGGGGCAGTTTTTAGCCAGCTCTGTCTGGCGAATCAACATTCCGGTTCCGCATCTTCCGCAATATTTATGGTCTCTGTTCCATTGGACAATCTGGACAGCTCTGCCGGCAAGAGAAAAAATCTCTCTATCAATTTTACCAAAGAGGGAGCGCAGCTTCGTAAATTGCATTGTTTCAGGTAATGCGGGCGGTTCCTGAATCTCAGCTGCGTATATATCAGTACTATTGTAGTTGCCGATGTATTGACTGAATATTGGTGACAGTCCCCGGGATATCGGAGGCGCGGAGCAGACAGCTATGCCCTCATCTGTTCTCTGTTCAATGAGGAGTCGATCATTATGAAAAATAAACCAGAGTGTGGATGTGGATGGAGCTCTGGCGGGTGAAATTCCGGGAGTGAATGGCTCTATTAAAGAAAAAGGGGATATTCGTGTTTTATTGTGCTTCATTGTTTGACTTATTTGAGCTTAAGGGAGAAGATTGAACGCTTTTATAGACACTCTTGAGTCTAAAAGTCAAGGTGAGATACTCAAAATACAGTGCGTTTTGTGTTGTTTGATGCATTTCTTTGTTTTTGTTGGACAAAGGCGGTAAAAATCTTGATAATAGAGGAGTTGAAGATAACACAAGGGATAATGAATGCAGCAACCGGGCATTTTGGGGGAAGTGATACAATACGGAGCGGAGAGTAACGGTGAAGATTTTAATTGCAGAAGATGAATTTACTACGAGAATGCTGGTTCAGGTAAGTCTTGAAAACTGGGGTTACCGTGTCGAGAGTGTAGCGGATGGAAATGAAGCCTGGTCAATTTTAAAGCAGAAGGCTGCTCCCAATATTGCCATTCTTGACTGGGAGATGCCTGAACTTAACGGGCTTGAGGTGTGTCGAAAAGTTAAGGAGATGGGAAGTGAGAACCCTCCCTATATCATATTGTTGACCGGTAGAGATAAAAAGAAGGACATCGTTCAAGGGTTTGATGCGGGTGCCGATGACTATATGACCAAACCGTTTAATGATAATGAGCTGCGCGCTCGTGTCCGTGTGGCAGAAAGGCAGGTACGAACCCAAACGTCCTTACTGGAAACCGTCACCGAATTGAAAGAGGTCCTGAACCAGCTTGAGATGATTCAGGGCGGAATGGAGGTCTGTCAGTCGTGTTATAAGGTCTTTAGCACCAGTGACAATGAGTGGTATTCTATACAGGAAGTAATTAAAGATCACGGTGACTTACGCTTTATTCATACTATTTGCCCCGATTGTATTCAGGAGTGATGTTCAGAACCCAGGTTAATGTTCTCCCTCCATAGCCAGACGTAGCGGATCTCCTGCAACAGCTTTCGTTATCGTTTTTTTGCTCCGTTTTTTGTTACCAGGGCCACAAGTTTTTCATAACCCTGTGCTCCAACCAGCTTGTGATGATTTATCACGAAGGTGGGTACAGCGGTTATATTTTTAACTCTCGAGTCTGCCCAATCCTGATCTACGGCCTCTTTAAATGATCTTGATGCCAGTATCTCTTCAGCCTCTCCCACCGGCAGGCCGATATTTTTTACCAGTTCCAGTAGATGAGGAATCTTGGCAAGGTTAATTCCATCCACAAAATAGGCCCTGAAGGCGGCCATATGAAAAGCTTCACCTTTTCCTCTGCTTTCCGCCCAGAGGCCAAGTTCTTGTGCGAGCCTGCTATTGCAGGTCATTGTCCTCTCGCCAAAGGGGAGACCACGTTCTTCGGCGGTTCGTTTCAACTGGCCGACCATCTCCCGGACTCTTTCAGAACTGACGTGAAAGAGGTCTTCGAGAAGTTGTCCTTCCTCGGGGGTTTCCGGGTGAAGTGGAAAGGTTCGCCAGTGAACCGTTACGTTATATTCTTTCTGTAGTTGTTCAATACTCCCGGTAATGAAGTAACACCAGGGTCAGATATAGTCGGAGAAAATTTCGAGTACATTGTTTTCAGCCATGGGAGCACCTGTATAGAAAGTTAAGTTGTTCTTCGTCTTTGCGGGTTAGTCTGCAAAGCGTCTGTCTGATCGTTTCAAGATGACTTCTTCTTTTGTGGATTGCATCCAGCCGGAACTACTTTTCTGTACTTCATCAAATGCGGCAATATACGGTTTAATATCCAGCAGAGGGGTGCCGTCAAGAACATCAATTCCCTGCACTGTGATGATATTGTTTTTAATTTTTTTCAGTCTGACCAGAGAGAGTCCAATGTGGTTTGGACGCAGAGGTGACCTGGTGGAAAAAACCCCTCTCTGGCTGGTATCCATAAAAGGGGTTACTCTCAGCGCTGTCTTTTGGGCCATGTGGAATTTGTAGAGCAGGTATATATGGCTGAATCCATCAAGGTCCATCAATCCCGGGACATATTGTTCGTTTACCTCAATGGTGCCTATAATCCCCTTTGCCCCTTTAGGCTGAATAGGCATATCCTCCAGGGTTGTAAAGGGTGTATGAATTATGCCTATTGTTTTCATGGTCTTACTCTTTAAATCCTGTCACTTAGTTCCCCTTCAGCCTAACAGCCTTCAGCCTATCCACCTGTCTTTCGGTTTCTCTACCAGTGATACAGGGCTCTGCTGCCTAACTCCTGTTCTATTTCCAGGAGTCTGTTATATTTTGCGATACGTTCTCCCCGTGAGGCGGACCCGGTTTTCAGCTGGCCACCATCCATTGCTACGGCAAAGGCCGCCAGGAGGGGGGCTGCAGTGTCTCCCGATCGGTGTGAGATAAAGGAGCGCCATCCTGCATCTCTGCACATACGCACGGCATCAATACTTTCTGTGACAGATCCGATCTGATTTAATTTGATCAGTACAGAATTTGCACTTTTTTCCTCAATACCTCTGGCGATATACTGGGTATTGGTAACAAAAAGATCATCACCAACAATATCAATTTTATCACCGACTTTTTCCGTCATTTTTTGAAAGCCGCTCCAGTCA
>DAOVUU010000264.1 GCA_030632405.1 Desulfobulbaceae bacterium
AACTGGAAAATTTAGTACGCATTCACGGTAATAGGACTGTCTTGAATATTCAAGGTCTGGATATTTACCCGAATGCAATCTATACCCTCATTGGTCCAAACGGGGCAGGTAAAACCAGTCTACTGCAAATTCTGGCATTCCTCGATAAACCAAGCAGCGGTCGAATGAATTTTAACGGGCAGAAAGTAAATTTCAACGAAAAGCATCTACACAGTCTGCGAAGACAGGTGGTGTTGCTCGATCAGAGCCCTATCCTCTTTACAGGTACGGTCTACAGGAATGTTGAATTTGGCTTGAAGGTGAGAAAGATGCCTGGAGGGCTTCGGAAACAGCGAATAGAGGAGATGCTGGAACTGGTAGGCATGGAAAAATTTGCTGATTATGATACCCAGGGGTTGTCCGGGGGTGAAGTTAAACGTGTTGCCCTTGCGCGGGCCCTTGCTGTGCGTCCCGATGTCCTTCTCTGTGATGAACCGACTGCCAATGTGGATGGGGAGAATCAGGAGATAATCTTAAATATCTTGAGGAGAATCAATAGAGAAGAGAAAACCTCAATCATATTTTCTACCCATTACCTTTCCCAGGGACAGAGACTGGCCGACCATACCCTGCTCCTGCAGAACGGATCTCTATCTGATCTGGTGAATGAGAATATATTCAGGGTTACTCTCTCCCATGAAAAAGCGGATGAAATTCACTGCCGGTTGACAGAGCAGCTTATTCTAAAGCTGCCGACAGAGAGAGTACCTACCGGTATCTCCGCTGCTAAATTGCACATAGATCCCGAGAAAATCGTTCTGGATCCGGAAAAGAAAGATCTGGATTATGGCAACTATCTAAGTGGTCATATTCTTGATCTCAGCCAGGAAAACGGCACTGTCCGAGTTGGGATTGACGTGGGTGTTCGTCTGACTTTTGCTTTTTCAACGGAGAGCTATAACCGCATACAACTTCGGCTAGGTGAGAGGAGGGAACTTTTTATCCCGTATGACGGAATAGTCTGCACGAAGAGCCAATCTTAATATTCTGATATCAGGAGCCAGACTGTCAAAAGGTACACTATCGTATGCAATTGACAGCCTGGCCGATCAGTCAGTTTTTATTTACTTTTTCCGCTGTTTCCGCCTTTATTCCCGTTGTTACTCTTATCACTCTTGTCATTTCCGCTGTTGCCATTGTCACCCTTATCGTTTGCTGGCCCTCCAGTTGAACTGCGATCACTCTTTGACGACCCTGAAGAGGAATTTCCTGAATTACCCTTGTCGTTTGACGGGCCTCCGGCTGAGCCGCGGTCATTCTTGGAGCTACCTGTAGATGATAATGCAGAAGAGCTTTTTGAACTGCTTTTTGAGCTGCCCGCAGAGCTGCTCTTACTCCCACTATTTCCCTGGGATGCTTTGGATCCCTTGCTGCCGACGCCCAGATCGGTTTCAGATAAGCCTAACCCTTTTTTACCACTTGAGGCCACACTGGTGGCCATTCCATGGCCTTTATTGTTCCAGCCATGCTGAATATCTCTTTTGGTGGCTTCAGCAATTTCTGTTTCGGGAGTTGGGAGATCTCCTGCAAGGTCAATTTGAATGTTTTCTCTATTTCGCTTGTTTTCTCTATGCCTGTTGGTATACCCCTTGGTCTTCCCCAGGCCAAGAGCGGCCCGATGCACTCCAAGTTCATGGGCAATCTGGCCCCAGCCCATCTTGCTTTCACGCATATCGCTGATAGCTTCTACAGATACACCGGCAAGCTCGCTTACTGCTTTATCGAGAGCATTTTGTGTCCCCGCCAGTTCTGCCTCGGCAGTATCCCTGGCCGCTCTGGCTTCTTTTCTATCACCTGTGGCTGCAGCCAGGTCTGCTTCGGCTTCTTCCAGTGCGATTTCAGCTGCGACTACATCCTCTCTTGCTTGATTCATGGCACTCGTATATCTATCCTCCGCCGCAAGCTGCTCACGCGGGCCCAATGCATCGTAGGCACTTTTAACAGAAGCTCGGTAAGATATGGTCGTTTCCAGGTTTGCTTCTGCCGCCTCCAGTTCTTTTTCTGTTGCCACCACTTCAGCTCTGGTTGTATTCAGATCAGTCTGGGCCTCTCCCAATCCTGTTTCTGCTGTTGCAACGCCTTCTTCTGCATTCTCAACATTACCATCAAGTGCGGCGGCTGCTACAGCTGACAGGTTGGCTGCATGGGCTGCCTGAGCCGGGTTGCTGAATGTTGCGGTCTCTGTTTCCACTTCTGCCTCAGCTATCGAATCCGTATCGCTGGGTTCCGCAGCTTCATCTACTGCCAGAGAGTGTTGGTAAGTAAAAACAAGCAGGGAACAGATTAACACTATTGTAAACCAGATTTTTTTCATATTTTTGTCTCCTTTTCTTGATTAAAATTTCGGCGACCAAAGAGCAAGAGACTCTCTCGAGGCTGGTAATTTCCGTTAGATGTCTGGACTGTCTCTTTTTCTCCAAACCAACTCAACCGCACACGTTTCCTTTCTTTTTCGCCAACTGCAGCCAATATATGTTTTTTCAATAATATGGCATTTTTTCTGGCTGTCAGCGCATCATTTTCATGAAAAAATACGATGTCAAGCTGGAGCCTGGGGTCCCTACGTAAGCTGTCTGCAAGTATTTCTATTTCATGGTGGGTTTCCTCTGCAGACTGCAATCCGAGAAGTGCGGACTGTGAAAGAATGATTTTTCGATTTCCCAGTTGATAGGAACGATATGAAAAATCATTGAGATTGTTGAGGCGCCTGACTGCACGGTATGAATTTTTACCGGATCTGTAGTGGTGGAGGTAGGTTTTCCAGGCAGTTATTTCATTTTCGGAATCCTGCTGTAAATTGTAGATAAGACCGCTGTTGTAAAGAGCAGTCTGCTCACGGGGGTCTATGGACAGTGTCCTGTTATATTGGAGAAGAGCCGCACTGAATTCTTTCTGTTCCAGAAGGTTATGACCAAGATTGAGGAGAATAGGTATTGTATCAGGGGATGATCCTATTCCTCTCATATAGCTGGTACGCTCTTTTGCAGGCATACCGTTTGCCCAGTAACAGAGGCCCTCCCAGTAGGCATATTCAGGATTATCAGGTGCTGAGAATGAGGCATTCCGAAGCAGTGGTAGTGCTTCCTCAACTAACCCGGCGGCCATAAGGCCCCGGCCTGCCAGAAAACTCGCCTGTGGATTTTGCAAAGCCTTTTCAACGACACTGACCTGCTCCGGTTGATTCAAGGGCTGAACTCTGTTGTTACCCGTTACCATACCGAGCCAGAATACTGCAGCCATAACCACTGTCATCGCAAAAAGAGGAACCGGCCGCAGTGTAATATGGTGCGGTCTTGCCAGATAGGTAAAAAAACGTTGCCACAGCGATGGTCTGGCAGGTCTGACCCTTCTCATTACTTCGGCCACGATGGTTGAGGGGGGCTCAAATTCCGGTAGTTGCCGCAATCGATTTATGAGCTTTTCTGTGTCAGAGTTATTCATTGATGTGGGATTCTCCTTTGAGCTCATTCTGCAGGAGTGCCAGAGATCTGTGAATCCGCATCTTCACTGCACTGGTTGAAAGGTCAAAAGTCTCTCCAAGTTCTTTAATGGACAGCCCCTGCTGGTATCTGAGAAGGAGCATCTCTCTTTTTTCGTGGGGAAGTCTGGAGAGGGCTATGAACATTGTGTTAATTTCCTGTCGTTTTTCTACTATCTCCAGGGGGAGATATGAATTTTCATGTTCTATATTCTCTGTGTAAAATTGTAGTCCATCTCTTTTTCGCTCCTGCTGCCGGATAAAGTCTTTACCATGGTTTGCTGCAAGACTGTAAAGCCAGGAGAAAAAATTCCGATCATTTTGGAAACCGGGCAATTTTTCAAAAGCCTTGCAGAAGACATCCTGTGTTAATTCAGCTGCATCAATCTTTGATTGACTGAAACGGTACATAAGATTGAAAACAGGTTTTTGATAACGCTGAACCAGCTCAGAGTAGGCTTCGACATCGCCCTGTTTTATCTGTGTGACAATGTGATTGTCTGATATTTCCATGAACCGGTTTGTCCTTTATTTAGATATACGTTCAATGAAAGAAATGGTCACATGGAAGAAGAGGAAATTATTATGGATTGACCGCTGTGATTTGATAAAACCGTTTTGTTTAAGTGAGTTAAGAGGATATAAAAAAACTTATAGATTCAGCTATTTTTTTCTTTTTGTCACGGATTTTGATGATTTCAGGGGAATCAAACCAACTTATGCCGATATCTTTTTTGTTCATCTGTGGATATGTTTTAAGGAGGAAGGTTTTAATATTTATAGCTTTCTGCCTGGCCAGATCCTTATTGTTCAGTTGATAAACGACCAGCTGTAAGCGTCCTTTTTTCATATTTCTAAATATGGTTCCGATAAGTTCAAGTGATGCATGGGAGCTATTGGCAATTTCAACAGTCAGCGGGTCAAAATAGATTTTCTCAACTGATATTGTTCGCGATCGAAGGGTGTAGTTTCTAAATGAAAAATCATTCAGACTGTTCAGGTGAGTAATTGCCTGACGGGCCATAGCACCGGATGGGTAATAAGACAGGTAGTCCAGCCACCCATCCAGGGCCTCAGGTTTACGGCCAAGTCTTGTCAGGATTAAAGCCCTGTTGTACAGAGAGGAAGGACTGG
>DAOVUU010000420.1 GCA_030632405.1 Desulfobulbaceae bacterium
CTGTCACGCAGGATGTGTTATTCAATGTTCCCAGATATACAATGACGCCAATAAAGAAAAACTCACAGCTGGTTTTGAATATGAATCAATCTGGGCAATGGGCGCCAACTGCTGTGTAGAGGATCTCGATAAAATAGCAGAAGCTGACAGGATCATGGATGATATAGGCATTGATACTATCGAGACCTCTGTAGCTATGGGCGTTGCCATGGAAGGTGGAGTGCTTGAGTTTGGAGATGGCGCCGGTATCTGTAAAATTCTCCAGGAAGATATAACCAAGGGAACCGGACTTGGACGAATCATCGGCAACGGTGCAGGTTCTGTAGGCCGGGCATTTGGTCTGACCAGAGTTCCTGTTGTCAAGAACCAGGCCATTCCAGCCTACGATCCAAGAGCCATTAAAGGCATGGGCATTACCTACGCAACATCTACTCAGGGTGCCGACCATACCATGGGATATACCGTTGCCACAAATATTCTGGGGGTCGGCGGCAGCATAGATCCACTGACCAAAGAAGGCCAGATTGAACTCTCCAGAAATTTACAGATTGCCACCGCTGCAATCGATTCAACGGGCATGTGCCTCTTTATTGCCTTCGCTGCTCTCGATGATGAAAAATGCCTGCCTGCTCTTGTCGATCTTCTTAATGCACAATTTGGGATTGCGCTGACCGGAGACGATGTAGTTGCTCTTGGCCAGTCTATCCTCAAGACAGAAAGAGCGTTCAATATTGCGGCAGGATTTACTTCAGCGGACGACAAACTCCCTGAATTTTTCTATAGCGAACCGTTGCCTCCGCATAATGTTGTATTTGATTTTACCGATGAGGAAATAGCAACTTTCTGGGATTTCTAGATGAAGGTTACGATTAAACTCTTTGCCTATTTTCGGGACTCCCGGTTCAAGATTGAGGACCGGGACCTGAAAGACGGCACGACTGTAGGTGATATTGTAGACTCTCTCCATATTGATCGGGAAGAGATTGGCGTTGCTATGATTAACTCCAGGCACACCACATTCGACACAAAGTTGTGTGAAGACGATATCCTCGCAATTTTCCCAATGATCGGTGGGGGCTAGCCGACAACCGTAATTCTTTTTCACCATCAGATATGAAGATTTTTTTCTTCATATCTGTGTTTTAAAAAGAGTAGCATGATAACACGACACGTCATTGTTAAAGGCAGAGTTCAAGGTGTTTTTTTTCGGGATTACACCCGAAAAAAAGCACTTCTCTACACCCTGACCGGCTGGGTTCAAAATCTTCCAGATGGATCCGTTGAAGCACTACTTAGCGGTGACAAAAAGATGGTTGCAGCAATGCTTAACTGGCTTAAGCAGGGTTCTCCACAATCCATAGTAGACACCATTGCTGTCGAAGATATGGATGTAAATGAAAATTTTTCCACCTTTGAAATCCGTTACTGAACCAGACATGTTTCTCAAAGCAGACCATCTCAACCTCTGGTTTAATTCATACAGCCATGATAATGAACCTGAACGTACTCAGGTTCTCCATGATGTTTCATTTGAAGTAAAAAGGGGTGAAACAACAGCACTCGTTGGAGAATCTGGTTCCGGCAAATCAGTTACGGCGTTTTCAATTCTCCGCCTGCTTGAAGAGAGTAGTTCTGTTACGAGCACAGGGGCAGTATATTTTAAAAATAGAGATCTTTACGATCTTACTCTCGACGAAATGCGCCTGATCCGCGGCAATAATATTGCCATGATCTTCCAGGAACCGATGGCCTCTCTCAATCCTGTCTATACCGTAGGCAGCCAGATGATGGAACCGCTCATCCTCCACCAGAAAATGGGGAAAAAGAAGGCCCATAAAGAGGCTGTACAGTTGTTACACAGAACTGGAATTGACGACCCGGAAAACCGTTTCCACGCATTCCCTCACCAGCTTTCAGGCGGCCAGCGGCAACGGGTAATCATTGCCATGGCCCTCGCCTGCAAACCCTCACTTTTAATTGCGGATGAACCGACAACAGCCCTTGATGTGACTATCCAGGCTCAAATTCTTGAGCTTATAAAAGATATCCAGTCAGAATACGATATGGGAGTTTTACTCATTACCCATGATCTGGTTCTTGTCAAAAATAATGCCAAACATATTTATATCATGGAGAAAGGCCGGATAGTCGAACATGGCAAGACCGAAACTATTTTCACCTCTCCTACCCATAATTACACAAGACGCCTGCTCTCTGCCACCTGGCAGCAGCATAAGGTGGAAACGAGAGAGGGGCCGGTCTTACTGAAAACCGAGAATCTCAATTGCCAATTTCAGATGACAAATAGCTGGGATCGCCTTTTAGGAAAGAAAAAACGGGTGATCAAAGCGGTAGATATGGTCAGCCTTAAACTTTTGCAAGGTACAACCTACGGTATTGTCGGGGAGTCGGGGTCTGGGAAAACAACTCTTGCCATGGCAATTCTCAAACTTGTCAAAAGCCAGGGGGATATTATCTTTGATGGTCAAAACCTTGCTAAAATGGGCGACC
>DAOVUU010000190.1 GCA_030632405.1 Desulfobulbaceae bacterium
CTGCTTTTGTTGATTTGACGGTATCCTGCGATTGGGCGCAGTTATATGAAAGAAGAAATAAAACGACAAATACAGACAAGAATATTTTATAATTTTTCATCTTCCACCCCTTGTTTTTTTCTGTTCCTGCAGTTTCCACCAGTGCTAGAACGCTCGACTGATTTTCAGCATAAAACCGTCTCTTTCCCGATAATAACCACGTGTCTGATACGTGTCCTCAAGATAGCGATAGCTGAGATTGCAGATCCATTTACCGTAAAACAGATCAATGAATGTCAGTACACCGGTATTTGATTCATCCTGTACACTTTCTGAAATATTATACTCATATGCTTCAAATCCGGTTCTGACCCAGTAGGCCGGATTCCAGATTATCTTGGTTGCCACTCGGTAAAATTTTTCTTTCTCATCTGAATATCTGAAAAGTGTGTCCCCCATATTTCCGGAAAAATTAAGTACAAAACCCCTCGCTGGTCTGAACGTCAACTGCTCATTTATCTGCCGCGTAGTTCTTGCCGAACCTAAAAGAGTATCGAAATCATCATATGACAGAGTCGTGTCCGTCCACTTCCAAAGCACCCGGGCCTGTACCTTATGAGCCGTTTCATCTATAGCTGTGTCAGGTTCGACGCCGGAAATTATATCCTGCGTCCGACGGTAATAATCATAAGAAAGGCGAAGGGTGGACCAGAGAAAGACACTCATACCGGCCCAGCGGCCAAAAACGATGTCATCATAGCCGCTGACACTACCATAACGGTAACTTACCAGCAATCCCTGACCATCGGTGATATTACCGAACAATGTCGGCCGTATCCTTATAAGGGTACCTACCTCTTCAACAGTATAATCCTGTTCCCTGATGTAAACGATAGAACTGCTCTTATCTGTGACCCTGATCGAATCCTGATCAACGTTTTCCTGCCTTAAAAATGTCGTCCCCCCTGTTATCACCGTATGTTGTTCATTGGTAGCCCATATCAAGTTTTCGTCCGTATTCCTGTTAGTGACCACAGAATCAAGACCTGTAGTCAGATTAAGCGTCCCCCATGGAATATCGCGATTATACTTGAAATCAAGTTTTCCGGTATACACATCATCTGTGCCTCCAGCGTATTCATAGCGCAACCCCTCTCCGTCAATACTCGTTGTCAGGTTTTCGTACAGGAGGTGTTCCAGGGATGCTCCAATCGATTTTGTATTGATGTCAGAGCCCTCTGTCTGTTGATTCTGATAAAGAATTCTATAGTCTGACCAAAGATTTTTTCTGTGCGTCCAGTGCAGCCGTTCAGTCCACCTGAGGTTTGACGACGTAAACGAAATCGAATCATCTTCCTTCGTATTGTCTGTCCAGTTATAACTCAGATCAGACATCAGTTTCTTTGTTAAGTCTCTTTTAAAGAAATAGGTGTTCTGGAGATAATTATAGGAAGTTTGTATCCCGTTTTTCTCCTCTTCATTCGTCTGGAACGCATCTCTAAAACTTGCAGTCAACCGCGTAACGCTGTTTGGTTTATCGTGGTTCATTGCCAGGTCAAAAAGGTCCTGATCCTGAGATGATCTCAGAGCACCTCTTCGGGCAGTTTTGGTGTTGGAATAACTGAATGCCGTCGGCAGCATTTTATATTTTAGAGCCAGCCGGCCGCCATAGGTATCAGTATCAATAATTGCCCTCTCGCTGAAGGTGTTTCTGAAGGAATTCTGATATTTCCTGCCAAAAAGATGCATAGTGTAGGGTTTTAACGGCAGAATATCCGCATCCAGGGAATATGCGTTTAGATACCCACTATCATCTTCACTTTCGGTGTATTCGCCGTTTCCTGGTGTCTGGATCCACTCAGGATCAAAATCCAGTACAAAGCTCAACAGGGCCGGGTGATACAACCA
Organism: Desulfobulbaceae bacterium; assembly: GCA_030632405.1. Lineage (GTDB taxonomy): Bacteria > Desulfobacterota > Desulfobulbia > Desulfobulbales > Desulfocapsaceae > Desulfomarina. Next base: position 1,888 of record DAOVUU010000190.1, read on the forward strand.
GCCTTTTGTCGAGATCCCAATCCCCTCGCGAAATTCCTCGATAGTATCCTCGCTCTCTTCTCCCAGGTTGATGAGACGCTCATTGTTCAACTCATAGGAAAACTTCATGCTTGTTTCAGGCCTTTCCAGGTAGAAGTATTTCAACCTGATTGCAGGCGGTCCTGCTGTGTTTTTTTTTGTTTTTTTTACCAACGGGTGGATATTTATCGTCACAACTTTTGCATTTCCCTGAACGGGGACCGGTTCCGCCGACACCGCATCGACTTTTGGTGCAGTGGCTGCGATGGTAACAAACGTGATCAGCGTTATTAACTGCCTCATATTAATTAACAAATCGATCGTTCCTTGCCCAACCAGCGGTATGAAACTGACCCTGCACTAACCATCAGAACTGTCAGCAGAGAGCATGGGTAATCGCCTTATCTCTTTGTAATCTTTTACTAACAGAAATTTGTCTTTGCCAAGGTGAGGATTGTGACACTCCAGACAACCTTTTAATCCCTGATGGTCCTTGGTAAGCCTGATCAATCCTTCTGAATGACACATAGTGCAGAGTTTTTCTGTGTTATCCCTCAATAGATCAGGGTATCTGCTCTGGTGTGGGTCATGACAGACAGTGCAATTATTCTTGGTGGCCGGAGCGTGCAGCCACAGACTGTTCGCCGAGGCATAGGCGGCAGACCTGTTTTCATGGCAGCTCACACATACCTTTTTTACCGGCAGCCGCTTCTCCCCGACAGCCCCACCGGCTCCAAAACTTATGGTCGGCATCCCGCTTCGCGCAGACTTTCTGAAGTTCTGTGTAGAAGATACCTGATGACACTCACCGCATTTTTTTGAAGTGAAATAACTATGGGAGGAAAATAGAGACCGGCCTTCCGCTTTCTGGTTCATTGCAGTCTGGGCCTGCAGAGCACGTTGTTCTTTCTCCCTCTCTTCTTCAGGAGAAGGGACACCGGTAAAGAAAAAGGAAAGGAGTTCATGCTTTGTGGGCTGGCCACAGCCCGAAATCAGGAACATCATGCCGGCAAAAAAAAGCATAGTCAAAAAGAGTTTATTGTACGTCATTGCTCCCGCTTTTTAAGTACATCAGTCTCGTTTGCTCCGCTTGATAGCTGCGGGCCAGTCCATTGCCCGAAGCCGTATACGTTTAACTTGTTCAACCCAAAGGTATTGCCAATGTAAACAACATATTCGAGAGCGAAATCCTTATCCGCAAAATTTTTAAAATACTGTGCGTTTGCATAATCAATATGTACCGAAGCAGGTAGAAACATATTATCCGGTGCCCCCCCGCTTCCTCCGAAGAACAGGAGCAATCGGCCGGATTCGACATCGAAGATCTGAGTGTTTTCATATGCCGAATCAACAACATACATATGTCCATCCCTGTCTATATCCAGCCCTTTGGGCCGGGCAAAGGCACCGACCGTATCCCCATGGAAGCCAAACGACTTGATAAACCTGCCATTGCTGTCGAATTTTTGAACCTTGTAATTAAAGGCATCGTTTACGTAGAGGTTGCCTGCGAGATCAAGTGTTATATGACTTGGCTTATAGAGCTTGCCTTCCTCTCCCCCCTGTTCACCAATTGTTCTACTCAGAGCACCGGTTTGCTTATCGAGCACGAGAATCTGATTTTTGTCCATGTCGCACACATAGACGTTATTTTCATAAACTGCCACATCCACCGGCTTATCAAACAGTTCCTTGTCTCCGTAGACCCTCTGATAGTTATTGGCACCATCGAAGACCACAACCTGTTTTCTCTTCATATCCGCAATATATTTGGTATCATCCTGTGCAATCCAGATACCTGACGGCTCGGAGAGCGCCCCCATTCCCCTGCCGCCAAGATGGCTGAACTTTCTTGTGACAAGATCAATGACCAGCAGTTTATTGTATCTCCTGTCCAGAACATAAATTTTACCCGGTGTAGACCCGATATCATATGGTTTTCCTATCTGTTTATCCGACACCATGTCCCCGATGAGAAATTCTGTAAAAGCGCTGCCGGGATCCCTGATATCATCCTCACTGCTGATCGAGAAAAGATACTGCAGCCGCGGCTGTTGTGGCAGCGGAGGATAAAAGACCACAGACTCGCTGAGGTTTCCCGGGGTTGTACACCCAATTAACAAAAAAAATGGAGCCAGCAAAAAAGCAAATCTTTTCATTTCCCCATCAACTCCTCAATAAGCACTTCTATTATTACCTTTTTTACCATTTGCCAAAGACTGTTCATATCATCAATCCTCGAATATACTGAGAGATTCGGACCGAGTTCTCCGAGTCTACCATATGGAAAGTTTCAGTTGTAGTAATATAAAAAAAAGGGGGGTTTCCCCCCCCTTCTTTTTTTTCTACTTTTCTACAATTGATGGCGTCGTAAAAATTACATTTTGCCAATTTTTTGTCATTCCCACGCAGGCGGGAGATAAGCGGAGACTTCGATCTAGTTATTTCAACATCTTCTGGACTCCCGCCTACGCGGGAGTGACGGAGCTGTGGACTTTTTACGAGTTCATCAACTGTTATGACAGGTAAGGCAGAGCGCCGACCCTTCGTTAGATTTAATTAGCAGATCACCACCTGTATCGTTGGCATTATGAACGTCATGACATGAAGCACATTCCAAGCTGCCGGAAAAAAGCATATCCTGGTCGATTGTTCCAGCGGCACCGGGGATACCGGAAAGTCTGACAGTTGGGTCATGGAGTCCACCGTCGGCCACAGCAAGTGCAGCATCATAAACAAATGAAATCGGGTGGTCATCACTTAAGTCAGTCCCTACAGAACCGGAAAGCGTGATGTTACCTGTCTTTCCGCCAAAAGAATCTATAGCCACTGTCCCGTCATGACAGGAAAGACAGAGTTTGGATGCTCCACCAGGCTGCCCCGGCACTGCGTCAAGAGTGGGGCTGCTGTACAGGGTGTATGTTGCGGTAGACAGTTCGTGGTTCCAGAGCGGGGCATTGGCAACGTTCACTCCATCATGGGGTGCATGACATGGGAGACAGATCTGCCCTCCCGACCAGCCTGCTTGGCTGAAATCATGCTTACTTCCGCTTATTGATGCTTGTGAGAATGTCGCAAATCCGACAACGGCAATAGATAACAGAGCAACAACAAGCAGTTTATTGACAGGTTTCTTCATGATTCTCCTCTTTTAGGATTAACAGCTTTCAATTTAACAGATATGCCCAAGATAGGTAATCCGCCTGAGCCAACAAAAAAGTGACCAACTATTTAATAAAGCTTCAGGTTTAAATTTTAACCTCCTTAGAAATACCACAATGTGGCAGCATATATGAAGATGGTACCACATTGCGGGAATCGACGCAACAAAACCCAAAAAATATTTTATCCAACTGATTCAGTGATTGCCATTTAGGGCTAGTTGTTGGCTCATGTTTAACGAGAGTAGCAAACACTGACTCGAAACCGCAAATTGCAAGGAGAGTGCCAACTTTGATAAGAGTTCTTAACTTATTGTTCTACTGAGGTAAAAATGAGAAAGAAGGGAAATATCCCCCCGATCCATGTACCACAATGTGGATGATTATCACTACATTCACATTGCAGAGAGGAAGACAAAATCAACTTTTAACTTTGAATATTAACTAGTTAGCTGCAGTGTATGGATTGTCCTGCATCTTATAGTTTTTTGTACTTTCGCAGTTTTCCATCCTTATTTTGGCTGTGCAATCAAGTTGCTTTTCTGCAGTGTCGCAATGATCTTTTTTCCAACACTGTCCACCAGCTGGTTCATTGAATTCGGATCAAA
>DAOVUU010000140.1 GCA_030632405.1 Desulfobulbaceae bacterium
CTTCAGTGGCAGCTTTGGTGAAAGTGACAATAAGTATTTTATCAATGGTAATACCCTGCTCAACAACTGCCCGCAGGACCAGCATGGCGATGGCGTAGGGTTTCCCGGTTCCGGCACTTGCCTCAACAAGATTCACGCCTCTATGTAAATCCCCTGAGGCAGCATCAAAGTTATGAGACTTACTTTTCATTGGCCATACTCCATACAGGATACATAATTTCAAGACAGAGGGTCTCAAATTCAGCGCCGAGAACAGGTTCTTCTTCCTGCCCCCGCAGAAGGAGATTCCAGGAAGGTTCATATCCTTTTTCCAGAGTACGCTGTAAAATCACCTCACTTTTTCCAAGGGCCCATTCTTTGTTTTTACCGTTTGTCAGTAATCTGCAATAATTAAGTGCAGGCTCAATATAAAGGGGGGAGGGCTTGAGACAGCCTGATATGAAATGATCTAGCAACTGTTCCAGCCCGGGCGATGAATCACCAGGAAAAAAACTGAGAACAGTGTCTGCGCTGACAATTGTACTCTTGATTTCACCCAAAACAGTGTTGGCAACAAGATGGTGAAGCCAGCCGGCAAGCAGATCCTTTGCCTTTAAATCTGCATATCTCAGGAGCATTACCCCCTCTTCGTACAGATTGGAGAGCGTCCCCGTAAGAGTGTATCGACCGACCTGCAGCTCAAAGATATTATCAGCAGTCCTCTCCCCCATCTCCTGTTCCCTTGCCAAATCGATAAAAGCGCCGAGCTCCTCCAGTTTGTCCCTATACTGGATGGCCCCCGGTCGCCCAAGGGGCCAGCGTCCCTCCACTTTCAGCTCAGCCAAAAAATCAACCTCCCTGCCAGCCAGAGATTTACCGACAATCTCCTGTTCAACTGTATATTTTTCCAACCCGGCAAGGTCAAAGAGTTCTCTCTCTTCCGGGAAATCCTGGTCTTTCGCAAGGTGGACTCCAAGACAATTCCCTACGAACCAACCCTGCGGATTACGATAAAAATTCAATAGATCGTTAAAATCAACCTGTTCAATTTCTCCCTCCAGCTCCCCCTGCCACCATGATTCTAACGGGACTATTCCTCTTTGTAATTTTTCAGCTGTCCTGCAGTGATAGTGATTATAACTGAACAACCCAGTCTCTCTTCTGCCATCAAAATAGTCTTTATTAAAGGGATGCAGAGGATGAGCCACAACACCATCTTCCACCCCATACGCTCCTTCAAGAACATCCAGGAACTCAGTCACAACCACCGAGGGAGGTACAGCTTCATTTGTACGGATAGACTGCCCTATATAACTGATATAGAGGTTGGATCTTGCCGCCAGTATGGCTTCCAGAAACTGATAGCGGTCATCATCCCGTGCTGAACGATCCCCCGGGCGAAACTCTTGGCCCATCAGATCGAATGTGGATCTGTTAGTATTTTTGGGGAAATGCCCATCATTTAATCCAAGCAGACAGACTACCCTGAAAGGTACAGATCGCATGGGCAGCATTGAACAGAAGGTGAGCCGGCCACGCAGAAAGCCAGAACTCGAGCGACTCTCCTGAACAAAGGACTTGAACCATTCAAGGATCACGTCAAAATTAACATTATCGTCGTGAAACATGGAGTAATGGGCTGCCGGCTCAGAGAGTATGTGCTGCAACTCAACATAATCTTTATGATCACTCTCCCCAAAAAGCTCCTCCATAGCATCAAGAAGAACGACCGACCAGTCATCTAATTTGTGATCGGACAGAAAATAAGTGCGTGTTCTCTCCACTATATCAATAAATTGACACAGGCCACCCAGCATTTCAGCTTCACTCCCTTCAATACTGGAAAAAGGGAGCACACCACCTACAAACTCTTCAGAATCAATTGCATACCCCATGAGAAGTCGCTCAAGCCCCGCAGACCAGGTTGCTTCAGAAAAATGAACCCCGGCCTGCTTTCGCTGCTCTGTCGACAACCCCCAGCGAATACCAGAACCAAGCACCCATTGCTGCACAGAATCGAGGTCTGTCGGTGTAAGGGCGAAATTGGTGTACACAACCTGTTGCCTGAGCAGATCCATGATCTCACTCCAGCCAAATCGTCCCTTAAAGAGATTGAGAAAAGAGAGGAATGCATTTATATAAATATTTTTTCTCTGCAGAGAAAAATCAGCAATTGAATACTGAATATCATCAAAAACAGCAGGGATGAGAGAAGCATACTCCTGGATGTCCGGGGCCATAACAATTATATCCCGAAGCTGCAGGGAATGATCCTCATAAAGCAAACGAAGCAGATGATCCCTGAGAACTGTTATTTCCCTGAATGCAGAATGGCAGGAAACAATCGCAACAGAACTGTCACAACTCCTAAAAAAGGGGGGGAGTCTCACCGGAAGCTCCCCGTGCAACAGATCTGACTGTAATGTCTGCAAAAGTGTTGCGGATTCTGTTTCTGCCAGAGGGTCTTCAAAACTTTCAAATTCGACTTCAAAATCAACATTTTCAAGCATCATCTTTTGCAAATAACGTCCCTGCTGCCCCAGACCCGCTAAAAGTGGATGTTTCTCATCCTCTTCCGGTTCACCATTGTTCTCCTGGTGCAGGGAAAATTGAAAACTTCGATTGAGCTGCCGTCTCTTTGTTTCCATATCTCCCCAGTAGTTTTTACAGGGAGAGAGAATAAAAAGATGAACATCACAGTGGTTTGAGAGACTGCTTAGAAATTCCAGAAAAACAGGCGGCATAATATGCAGACCAAGTACAGAGATCCGACTCGGTAAGAGGGGGTTGAATCTTTGCTCCGATTTCAGCCGGTCGATTACCTGCCTGAGCAGAAGGCCACGGTGATCACCACCTTTTGGGTCAGCAGTCAACCTCAACCAGAGTTCAACCTGCCACTCTTCAGCAGGAAGGTCGGTAATTGTACGATTCTCTGTCCATTCATCCAGCATTTCCGGGCGCATCACCTGATATTGATCAAATATGTTTGCCAGTTTACGGGAAAGTTGATAACGTTTTAACTCACTGTTATTCCCGGTAAGGTATGATCTGATCTGATTGAAATTCTGATGAGAAAGGTCCCGCAGTTGGGCTTCAATCCGCCAGGTAAGAATCTGTCTATCATAACTGTCCGAAGTAGATCTAAGCCCAATTTTCTCAGCAACAAAACTGAGGAAATGGAGTGGAAACATAAATTCAAAGTTACAAAAACTTCTGAACTCATCAGCCATGGTCTGGCAGACCATACGTTCCATTCCCTGACTCTGGATGAGGAAGATTTCTCTGGCAAAAAAATCCCGTCCGGTATCGGCCCTGATAACAGCGCCGAGATGCTGGAGCAGATTTTCGGTCCTGTTGGAAGCATGGAGATAAAACATGGGAGTATTAATTTAGAATTTTTACGAGAATATCAATTTATCAAATATTGCGAAAACATTTTACAGTTTTAAAAAGCTAATGTAATATTCCTCTTGAATCCTGCACCAGGTGTTTCCAGCAGACCGACCAATTGCGGGATAAAGATCACACGCCAGCAGTTTCTCCGGCATATTCATATATCCCGTAGATGAGACCTGCGAGAATACCGATTGCAAAAAAGATCCTGAGCCTTCTATCCCAGGGAACTTTATTGCCATCGGCCATGTACTGCAGAAAAGCAATTATGACATACGTAACACCGGCAACATAGGGCGCTGTCTGGACAATCTGCCAAAAAGTACTGCTAAGGGTTGAAAATATATCCGGACTTAAGCGCAGGTTGAATAACAGATACAATACAGCCGAAGTATAAAACGTTAATTTTCTTTCAATAACCAGCATATGAACTCACTCAATTCCCTCTACTTTCCAGGAACAACTCTATCTTCCATCGGACAATATCCACTTTTCCTTTTATTTCCCACGATACATCTACTCCAGGTAGCTGAACATAATATACATGGTAACAGGGGCCAGGCAACAGATAGTTTCGTGGAAACCGATTTATGCCAGACACATACACCAAGCCCCCTTGGAAACGATTTAGAACGATTTACCCGACTTGTAAACGATATAAAAAATAGAAAAGACGATTACGCCTCACAGCTCACGACTCTCACCCTTTCAGCAATGTCAAACTACTCCCAAAAGAGTGGCGATTCACAACAGGAAATCATCTCATCACTTCTCCGTAACAGCCAGTTTTTCCCAGACAAACAAAAAGAACAGAAAAACCTGGAACTCTGGCAAGCCCGGCTGGTATTGGCCATAGGTGAAATTCTCGACCACGAGGAAGAAGATATAGCACGACAGCTTGCTATTTTGAAAGATAGTGAAATCGAGCTGTTCAGAGAATTGCGAGGGGAAGGTGATATTTTTGAAAAAGATAATCCCTTTGAAGAACTCTCACTCATCCGGTCCAACATGAACCCTCCCACCACGGACAATATGATAAAACGGTTTCTCAGCTGGAAACAATTATACAGAGAAGGTGATATTCCGGCCTGTGACCTGCTCTTGACTACCAGCAAGGATTGTGCTGACCACATGCTGGAATCATTTGAAACAGAAAATAACGGGGCGGCCATCTATTCGGGCCAACTCTTCCTCCCCGCAGTTATCGGTCGACATGAAACTGATGCAATCCGGCAGATTCACTCTTACCAGGAACAGAACAGGGAAATTATAAAGGAGATAGTAGAGAAATTACTCTACCTGAAGACCTGCAATGATCCGGCAGTAGAAAATAGTTCCGGACCAGCCTTATCAAGCTTCAAGAAACCGTGGGAAAAGGCTCTTGAATCACACTTCCCGGAGAGCACTTTCGGCCGCATGCCTCTTTCTTTCTACTGCTTTTCCGATGTACCCTGCCCCACATTGCTGGGCGTAGACAAGCACAGCAATCGCGCTACTAACGGCCTGCTGGCAGTTGCGGATATCATACCCGGCAGGCCTTAGCCCGCCAAGGTCTTTTTATAAAACACTAACAACAGGTATAAGGATTAATTGTCAATACCGGGCAGGAGGCATTACGGACAACCTTACCGGCAACACTACCGAACATTATTTTTTCCAGCCCTTTATAACCGTGAGTTCCCATTATTATGAGATCGGCCTCCAGATCGGCGGCATGATCAACGATCTGCTCTGCCACATCACCCATAAAAACTTTAAAGCTGAGTTCAGAGACTCCAGCTTTTTTACTAAAATCATCCATTTCGTCACAAAAAGATGCCATTTTGCGTTCTGCGCCTTCAACCAACTCACCTTCCAGAGTCGGCATACTCATCTGCGGGACAAAAAAACCGGAGTAATCTTCAAAATTCTGTACCACAAAAACGAGATGCATAGATGCGTTAAACTGACCAGCAAAATAAGCCGCTGATTCGGCTATTATCTTTGAATTATCAGAGAAATCTACTGGAGTAACCACCTTTTTCACCGCGCTAATTATACTCATATTCCTCTCCTTTTCAGTAATTGGTAAGAACGCCGCACTCTCCCTTAATTTTCTCACACATATCAGATAAATGCAAGTATTATCAAGACAATATCTTTTTCCTTTTACTCCCTCCCGCTTTCCGGGCAGAAACAGACCGAGTAAGAAAGCAGGGTAATCGTTACAGAAACTTATGCAAGAAAGAACAACACAGATAATATCAATTCAACCCTTGTCCCTTCGCTGGACCGTAGAATAGAATTGACAAATTTTTCAATCAAGATAATATCCATAATCCTACATTGTAGCACTTTAACTTTATAACCCAAGTGATCTATAAAGGTATAATCCGATGAAAATAATTAAGGCCATTTCAATCAGTGACAGGAAAGGGATACGAAAGAAAAATAGAGATACTGTTTTTCTCAGAGAAAATTTTGGACTTGAAGAAGATGCACACGGCGGTGACTGGCATCGCCAGGTGAGTTTTCTTGCCCAGGAGAGCATCAACTTCATGCGCCAAAAAGGTTTAGATGTGGTGGCCGGAAATTTTGCCGAAAATATAACCACTGAGGGGATTGACCTTGTAGCGCTAACCGTAGGTACTCATTTACAAATAGGTGCAACAGAGCTTGTTATTTCCCAACTCGGTAAGATCTGTCACAACCGGTGTGCTATCTATCATCAGGCGGGGGATTGTGTCATGCCGCGAGAAGGAATTTTCGGTGTGGTACTCAAGGGTGGGCAGATAAAAGTCGATGATAAGATAAATGTTCTGGACTCAATATCGTCGTCTGCGGCAATTGTCGCCACAAAAAAGGATGAAGAGAAGCATGGAAAACTGCTCCGTGAAAGAATCAACGAGAAGCGGAATCCCGCCTTTATCAGATTTGATAGTTTGAGCAGTAAACAGACTACACTTGACGCTATCCTCAAGGATCTGACAGATACTCAGCACATTGATGATATCATCGTTTTCGACCCTTCCGGCAGTTACGGTCTAGCACTCGCCGGATATGAAAAAGCGCAACACCGGGAAGATGCATATATAAAAGACAATTCAACTATTTATTGCATCAAGACAACTGAAGATTTATGGCTACCCTGAAGTTTACCTTTCACCGGAAGCACTACTTTACATGACTGTGTTCAGCGTAAAAGGTTATTGATAAGTACCTTATATTTCTTCTCTATCACATGTCGTTTCTTCTTCATGGTGTTCGTCAATTCTTCTCCAAGCTTAAACTCTTTGTCAAGAACAGTGATGCGTTGAAGCTTTTCATAGGGATTA
>DAOVUU010000414.1 GCA_030632405.1 Desulfobulbaceae bacterium
GGGTAAAAGAACAGGCTGATATTGTTCAAATCATAGGTGAATGTGTTGACTTGAAACAGAGTGGGGTCAGGTTCCTGGGGCTGTGTCCGTTTCATGGGGAGAAGACACCATCTTTTTCCATCCATGCAGGTCAGCAGTTTTTTCACTGTTTTGGCTGTGGTGAGTCAGGGGATGTATTCAGCTTTATGATGAAATATCATAATATGAGTTTTCCTGAAGCGTTAAAAGAGTTGGCCGGGAGATATAAGATTGAGTTGCCTCAGCGGCGCCAGTCAAAGGAGGAAAAAGCCCTGGAAAAAAAGCGCGACCTGCTTTTCAGGGTAAATGAAAAATGTACCCGGATTTACAGTCATTATCTGCAGACCGCAAAAGGAGCAGAGATTGCCAGAGTATATTTACAGGAAAGGGGTGTAAGCGCTGAAATAAGGGAAAAATTCCGTCTGGGATACGCACCGTCGGTTGAGGCTGAAGGGTGGAATTATCTCAGTGGAAAGCTTGGCAGGGAAGAGGTCGTTGCTGCAGTTGAGGCCGGTCTGCTGGCACAAAAAACGAAGGGAGGAACCTATGACAGGTTCAGGGACAGGATAGTCTTCCCTCTGTTTGATATCAGTGGACGTGTTTGTGGATTCGGCGGAAGAATTGTCGGCGATGGGCAGCCTAAATATTTGAATTCACCGGAAAGTACTGTATTTAATAAAGGCAGGCTCTTGCTCGGGCTCTATCACCTGAAAGACGCTATTCGGGAAAAGAAAAGGGCGATTCTTGTTGAAGGTAATTTTGACCTTATTTCGCTTGTTGCCCATGGTTGTGAAAATGTTGCAGCGCCTTTGGGAACAGCGCTGACCCGGGAGCAGCTCAGGCTGCTCAAGCGGTTTACCACAGAGATAACGCTTCTTTTTGATGGAGATGAGGCAGGAGAAAAAGCAGCTGTCAGGGCAGTACCACATTTTCTGGCAGAGCAGATGGTAGGCCATATTGCACTTTTGCCATCGGGCCATGATCCCGATACATATGTTCGTGAGAATGGGTTGGAACAGCTCAACAGACTTCTGGATAAAGCGGAATCTTTGCCGGAGTTTGTTCTTGGGAGTTTGATTAGACAGCACGGACTGACGCTGGATGGTAAGAGTAAAATTGTAGAGGCCCTGGTTCCTCTGGTTAAAGCCGCAGTGTCACCTCTGCAGCGATCTGTGGTTATCTCTCATTTTGCCGAAAAACTGGGGTTGCCGGCGGATCATTTTCAATCGTTGAGTAAAGGTTCTTCCTCTGATCCTCAAAATGAAGGTGTAGTCCGGGGAAAAATGAGAAAAGATGTAAAGAGTGTGCCTCTTTCCATCGCCCAGAAACAACTTGTAGAATTCATGGTTCTGAACCCCCACCATTTCACTCGTCTGGAAGAAAATGGGTTGAGAGGATGTCTTGCCGGTGGCATTGGTGAGGTACTCTTTCTTCAGTTGAAAGAAATGGTTGCAAACAGTCCGGATTTCGAACCAGAGGAGCTGTTGACAGCACTTCCCGAGGGCATGGAGCGGAGGCTGATTGCTGACCTGCTTTCACGTGCATCTCTGCAGACTCCGGTAAAAGCTGACGGGGAAACAGGAGAGGAAATAGGAGATATGCTTGCGTATCTGCGGATATCACGTCTGCAAAAGGATTCGGATGAGGTGATGGCGGATATCAGGCGTGCGGAGAGTGAGGGAAACCTGACTAAACTTCAGGAATTGATAGCTGAAAAGGTCGAAATCAGCAGAAGAATGCAGGGCGTAGACAATTTTTAAGTAGCATATCCCAGCCATTAATGCTGAAGTGAGGTTGAATTTCCTTGACTTTTTTTATATTGTTCGGTTTGAGTGTTTGGGAACTATTCGTATAAATGATGATTTTGCAAGCTAAATACATACCGGAAAAACGAGTAAGGGGAGAGTAGTGTGACCATAACTGGAAACGATAACGATTCAGTTGGTGATCCAGGTGAAGGAATTAATGATTTTGATTCACAGAAGGATCTTTCCGCCTATGATCAGACTGCTGATTCTGAAGATGAAACGGTAGCCCCCGTCGACTTTTCTGATACGCAATATGATAGACGGACCGGGGACAGTAGTGATCGCCGAAGCTCCACTTCCAATGATCGCCGAAAAAACGATAGAAGGCGAATTGCTCGAGCTTCGGTAAAACAGTCATCAAAATCAAAGTCGTCCGTAGATCCCATGAATATCTATCTCAGGGAAATGGGGACGCTTACCCTTCTTAATCATGCCGAGGAACTGAAACTCGCCAAGATGATGGAGGATGGTAAAAAAAGAGTACAAAATAGTGTAATGAAGACTCCACTTGCGATTCCGGTGCTGGTAGAGCTTGTAAAAATACTTGCAGTCAGTCAGACTAAGATTTGTCAGCTTATAGCAGGTATTCAGGAAAACAATCCGAAAGAGATGAAGCGTGAGAGCGAAAATCTGCTGGTCCAGGTGGCTAAAGCTGAAGAGCTTGACGGAATTCGGAGTTCGCTGTTAGAAAAATATCTGGTGCTGGAAGAGGATTCGGCTGAGGCCGGAGAGCTTTTGGGAGAGGTGGAACGGGTTGGAGAAGATATAGCCGCACTTTTTGAAGACAAAATTCTCTGTTCTGACTATGTGACGGCAGTGGCTACGGGGCTTGAAGATCTATCCAA
>DAOVUU010000380.1 GCA_030632405.1 Desulfobulbaceae bacterium
GAAGAGAAGAACCGCATCGCCTTCAGTCAGAAAGACGGTATAGCCGCTGCCCCGGGCAAGAAAATCAACAGAGTCATCGGTCTGTCCTGAATTTTCTTCAAAAGATAGAGGGGTGGACAGGTAGCTGGCTTCAATTGTTGATGCGTCAAGTGGCTGCTGTTCGTCATCGTCAAGGTTTTCTTGTTCGGTGATGTTGTCGGCAGCTGTTACCTCACTCTCTGTAAGTTCTGCCGGTATGGCGGTTATGGGATCCGGGGTGGGGTCGTTGGCTGCTTCGGTATCGGATAGTACTGTCGCCGTGCTTTCTTCGTCTGCACCAGTCGTGTTGTCAGTGGTAATGGAGTTTTCATCGGCAGCGTTCTGTTCGGATTCGCTATCTACTGCCGGGGCATCCGCTGCTGCCCTATCGTCCGAATCGGCGGATGTATCCTGCTCGGCTGCTTCTTCTGTTGCTGTAACAACCTCTTCTTCCGGTGGGTCAACTGCGACAGTGGCCTCAGGTTCAGAGTCCAGGTCGACAATAATAACCGGTTCTTCAATATATTCCTGTTCCACGGCGCTTGCAGCGAGAGCCTCGCCAACATCTGCTGAAAAAAGCAGGCGGGGTTCGAGTTCTTCAAAGAGAAGAGGATTTTGATTTCTTTTTGCTCGTGTCATCTATTTGCCCTGGCTATTGAACAACAGTTGTGAGAAGTGGTTCCAGTTCCGAAACTTTTGTAATCTTGTCCCCTTCCAGGATTCGAGATATTTTTGTGGGAGAAGCTGTTTCAGTTTCGTCCAGAAATTGTACTGTACATTTGAGTCCGCTGGGGAGCCGGTAATCCGGGTTGGGGAGTTCAAGGCGTACACTGAAGGTGCCGCTTGCCGGATCAATTACCCGGTCAACAATGGCAACGGTTGAGCGGTAGCTTCCGTCCGGATCGGTTTCCGGCCTTACATCTGCCAGCATGCCCGGCTTTATTTTCCGGAACATTTCGGCGGGAAGTATAATCTCAACCCGCAAGGGATCCATTTGTGCCACCCGGAGCAGCGGTTGATTAACGACAAATTCACCCGGGGCGACGAAGCGCTCGACAACGATTCCGGAGATAGGGCTTTTGATGGTACGCTGATTAAGCATAGCCCTGGCCCGCTGCAGATCAAGCCGGGCAAGAGCTCTGTTCTCCTTGGCTTTCTGGAGACGGGCACGGGCAAGTGTTACCTCTGTTTCCGCCTCGTCATTTTTCTCGGCGGAAATGGCCTCGCTGTTAAAGAGTTCCCGGACGCGGGTATGCATGCGTCCTGCAAAGGCAAGTCTTTCTTTCTGCAGTTTCAGTTCCCCTTCCACAGCGGCCAGCACCCGGGCCCGTTCAACAATGGCGTTTTCCACAGAAGATTCCAGAAGAACCAGCGGTTCCCCCTTTTTGACCGAATTGCTTCTCTGCACATTGACACGGGCAACGATCCCTTCTACCGGGCTGCCGACATCCACCATCTCAAAGGGTTCAATCAGACCTTCGAACTGGACAGAATCGTCACCGATTGCAGGTCCAATATCAATAGTGAAGAAGAGAAAGAAAAGGAGAGTGGTAAACTGGAGTAAAGACTGTTTCATTGTGGAATTCCTCCTTGGGCCAGGCTCTTGTTACATGTTATTGCCATGTGCCTTGCCAGGGAGAATTGACCGACGTTTTCTGCTGTACGAAGCTAAAAAAGCCGGATTACCCCGTTAACAAGGCAACCCGGCTATCCCTTTTTTAAGGACCCGTGGCTTTCCGTCCCCGCCTTACGACGGGTTTGGCTTTGTCTTTTTTTACTCGCTGGAGATTAAATAAGTTTGAAAATCAGTACCTTATTAGTCTCTAGACAAGTATCTGAGAAGATACATGCAATAATTGGTCCAGTATGAGTTGTTTTTTATATTTCAATTAAAACAGGATGTTACGGGGGTGTTCTTTAGGTATCTGAAGATAAGGGGGAAAGTTTTCGTAATTCGTGTTGCGTTATCGTAATTCACGTTACATTGCCGTAATGTGGAGGAGTGTGAGTGCAGGAGTTTTAAGCCGACCGGTTCAATACGTCAGTGGAGACACGGTTGCGGCCGCCCTCTTTTGCATGATAGAGTGCCTGATCCGCTTTTTGATAAATGGTGTCAACGGTTATCCCTGGAGCAGGAGTGATGGAGAGGAGGCCGAAAGAGGCGGTTACAACACCACTTTCACAGCCCCAACGGTGTTCAATGACAAGATTTTCAATGGATTTTCTGATAATTTCAGTAAAGTTGAGAGCTTCTTTTGCAGAAAGATCTGAAAAGATGACGCCAAATTCTTCACCTCCGAGTCTATAACAAAAATCACTGCTCCGGCCGAGTGCCTGTTTAAGGGTTTGACCAATGGCCCTGAGCACCTCATCTCCCTTCTGGTGGCCATAGTGGTCATTGTACTGTTTGAAATAATCGATATCGAGCATTGCAAAGCCGAGCATTTTTTTATCACGCATGGCGCGATTTAACTCTTTGTCCAGTGTTTCGTTGAAGGAACGTCTGTTGTGAAGACCGGTAAGTACGTCTGTCAGGGAAAGTTTTTCAATACGCTTTTTGTCGGTGGAATCATGATAAATGGCCGTATAACTGGTAATGTTGTTCTTATCGTTATACTTGGGGAAGATTGTCGTATCGGTCCAGTATGAGGACCCATTCTTGCTCTTGTTATGTAACTCACCCTTCCAGGTCTGACCTGCTCGAACTGTTCTCCTCAGGTTTTTCGTTACATCCAGCGGCATATCGGGATGTCCTACTATTTGAGGTTTCTGGCCAATGAGTTCTTTTTTTGAAAAACCTGATACCCTGCAGAAGGCTGTGCTGACGTCGGTCATTATCCCTCTGCTATCTGTGGTTGATGTGATGATATTTAAATCGATAAGGTCAAGCTTTTCCTGAAGAGTTGTATTCTGGCTGTTAATCTTCTGGTTCAAATTACTCGGGATCCTGGAAATCAGAAGGGAGAGTGGGATGGAAAACAGCAGGATCGTACCGATTATAAGAAACATTGCCCGTCGACGTTCCAGCTTCATACCCTGATTCGCCTAGCTTTTCGGGATGAGAAGAAGGTGGGCGTGTTCCTACTTTAGTAATTTTTATATTTAGTCAGCGTACAGGTTGCCATGAGATATCAGCTTTCCGTCGGATGTATCCTGCAGGATGGTCGATGCCTTGTCCGGATAATC
>DAOVUU010000241.1 GCA_030632405.1 Desulfobulbaceae bacterium
AGTGTTTCTATCTCCAGACCAGCTTCCTCAAAATAACCGTTTTTTTCGGCAACAAATATCGGTAGAACACTGGGAATAGGTAAAAGTGCCAGACGAAGCTGATCTACCTTCCCGTCTGCCCCATTTGCGACTGAAAATACAGAAAAAAAGGAGAAAATATAGATCGTGAACATCAGATATTTGAGTATCATATCAATCACCTTTGCTTTAATTTTACTGCTCCGTAACATTCAGGAGTTTTTACGACGCCATCACTTTTTATTATTAACAAAATTTTTAATCATCATCTCTCCAAGCTCACTGGACCGATTAGTTGCCGCTTCAACCGCATCCATAATCGTAGTACGGAGTCCACCCTGCTCCAGGGTATGAATTCCGGCAATAGATGTTCCTCCCGGTGAAGTAACCCGATCTTTCAATTGCCCCGGATGTTCGTTTGTTTTGAGAAGTAATTTTGCTGACCCCATAACGGTTTGCGCCGAAAGCAACAACGAATCCCTTCTCGAAAGCCCCATTTTCACTCCGGCATCCGCCATGGCGTCAATTATCAGAAAGACATAGGCCGGTCCACTGCCACTCAAACCGGTAAACGCGTCCATAAGTATATTTTCCTCTATAAAAACAGTGACACCCACAGAGTCAAAGATCGCCTTGGCAATTTCAATATCTCCATTATTAACATATTCACCTGCGGCAATTGCCGTGGCACTCTCTTTCACAAAGGCACAGATATTGGGCATTACCCTAATAAGACGTAATTCTTTCTTCAAACCTGATGCTATGGCAGCCAAAGGCACACCTGCAGCAATTGAAATCACCAGTTTTGACTTATCAAGGACCTCTGCGGTTTCTTTAAGCACTGCTGCCAGTATCTGCGGTTTAGTTGCATAAATAATGATTTCAGAGTTTTTTACGACCTCAACATTATTGGTAGTTGTGGTTATTCCATATTTCTCCTGCATATCCTGGAGTGGTTCCTCGCGGATATCCGAACAGATAATATTTTCAGGACTCGTGCTCCCTGACAGAACAAGACCACTGATAAGCGCTTCCCCCATATTACCGCTGCCAATAAAACCTATTTTTTTATCTTTCAACATGGATTATTAGTTCCTTACTCGAAATATTTTAATAAAGGATTGTAAAACTGGAATATTGTCCAACACCTCGGGAAATAACCTTTTTCACAATCGTAACTGAAATAACTTAAAATCGTAACTCCAATGACAATACAGTAATTCAAGTTTTGTAACTTGGTACCATTGCAAATTTTAATGGCGTAAGATACTATTTAAACACTGTTTTAAAAAAAGAACACCACAAAACCAATTGGCCTTTAATTTGCAGGAATCAGACTACCGACCCGTAAATCCCGATGCAGGCACGAAACCACAACGGATATTTTAATGTTTACCGATAAACCTCCCAGAGTTATTGTGATCCTTTCACTGCTCTTTTTTTCTCTCTTCATTTTCACCGGTTGCAGTTCTGTAAGCTCTAAAACCACCCGATATTACCCGGTAAAGCAGTATACCCCTCGTGAAAACAGCCTGGGATTCAGTATTTTACCTCCTCCGGGCAACAACTGGTATGAAAAACTGAGGGACAACAGCCTGATTTACCTTAAAAAGGATCAGCCAGAGACTTACGCTATCTACACTCAAGCCACCGAGATTATCTTTGATCACCCTATTTCGGAAGAAAAAGAATTAGTAGAATATGTCATGAAGACCAAGGATGTTGACCTGACGTCAGGCCGATACAAAAATTACACATCCCAGTACTACACCAAAAAATCACCGTCTCAACAGTGTGTCCGCTACAACAATAATTTTGAGGATCATGGTGTAAAAAATCTGGCAGAAAAAACATTTGTCATCGTAAAAAGCGGCGGGGTTTTTTGCCTGCACCCTGACACACCAGGTGTTGGTGTAGATTTATACTATTTTGAAAAGTCACTTTCAGGAGCAGACAACACATCTTACAAAAACGAAGGTGAACAGTTCCTCAGCAGTCTGAACTTCAACACAATCAGGCTCTGATGGCGTCGTAAAAATATAGTAATTATAATTTTTTCGGTTTATTTCGCGCATTAAATGTTACCCGGTGATAAATCTTAGTGGCGCTCTTTTGAAAAAGACTGCGAATACCTGCAACAGGGTTTTTCACCCGCAGGGTTGATCGATTTCGAATAACCCCTCCATACGTTTTTCCAACACTTTCTTTTCCCTTTTCTGATATCTGGCGGTTGAGAATTGCGAACAGATTCTGCTCTTCCAGCACACGTCGACGTGCTTCAATGATATACGGCAACCGATCTTCATATTCGTTATTGGCTATATGACTGCGAATAATATCTCTGGCCCTTGCATAATCGTTGATATCTATATGGATAAAACTCTCTTTTGGGAAGTAATCCGCCGTATTGGGTGCACCATTATAAAACGGCAGGGTATACCCCAGAAAGGCATCGGGAAGCTTTTCGGTCAGATGATGTAAATAGACGTGGTTTTCCACCGCAATATGATACTTATACGAATCGAGTGCCTCCGCCTTATCATCCATCGGATTCACGCCATGACCAAAGATATCAAGCTCCTGCAGCTCTTCTTTAAGTTTCCAGGTAAAATTCACTCTGGTCGAGTGCAGGGTTATGTTCCCAGTCCTTTGCGAACAGACGGTTGAAATTATCCTGGATTTTTCCGGAGGAGGTGTCGCTGCAAGCTGGTCATAAGTGATAAACTCACCACCTCCAAAGGGGAGACCATAATGCCAGACAAGCCCTGGATGATGAAAAATACAGTGGTGATGTTTCATCGCCCAGGGCTCCTGAAAGGTGAGTATTTGACCGAACTGACGCAGATAATCTGAACCGAATACTGTTATGGTAGAAGGTTCTCCGGTAATCAACAGGGTTCTCTCCCGGGGACAGCACAATTTTTCTTCCGTGAAAACTCCGCCGCTCTTGGGAAGATCATGATAGACTACCAGCCAGTCATACTCCTTACAGTCAACATCAAACTCAAACCGGCAGTTTCCCCACAGAGGCACACCACCGGGAAACTGCCGGAGAAATCCAGCTATTGATCCCCCGCGTCTGAGGCCTCTGTGCATGAACTTCACGACAAATTGAGCGTTCTCTCCAGATGGGAAGTCATACTCTTTCTGACCGACCGTAGAGTCTGAAAATGAAAAATATTTTTTAGACAATTTGACCTTACCCCACAAAGGGTGAATTTTTACCCCTTAAACACTTCAAAGACTTTCACTCAAACATTGTTTGAGTCCAACCACAACACCCTTTTTCAGCCTGTCCATCCTAGTTCAGAGCCCACTCAACGGCAATACCTTTTCCTCCCTTCATGAGATGTTCAACTTTTTGACTTAGCCATCTAAGACTTCGATGGCTAACTGGACAAAGTAAATAATGCCACTACTGTAAATATGAGTAGCTCCACGATATCAAGTCCATACCCGGCAATCCCTCACTTCAAGAAAAAAATGGATATCTGGATTATCTCAGCAGTTCTGCTTCTCACTCTCTATTTTCTGATCACCGAAATAATTTCTGTCGATCTCACAGCCATCGGCATAATGGTTGTTCTCGTCGTAAGCGGAATCCTCTCCCCAAGAGAAACTATAGCAGGTTTCGCTAATCCTGCCGTTGTCACCGTAGGTGCAATGTTTGTCGTTTCAAAAGGAATGATGAGGACCGGTGGCGTAGAATTTCTTGGCAGACGAATTATACAAATGGCCGGGGGAAATTACAAACTCGCACTGATAATCATCCTTCTGACAGTCGCACTGGCCTCGGCTTTTATCAACAATACTCCGGTGGTGATACTCTTTATCCCGGTCATCATGACCATGTGTTGTGAGTTTGGCCTCAGCCCCTCTAAATTTCTCATTCCAGTATCATATGCCTCCATTCTTGCAGGAACCTGCACACTTATCGGCACTTCAACGAATATCATCATCAGCGATCTCAGTGTCAATCTGGGTTATGATGGTTTGTCCATGTTTGAACTTTCCAAAATCGGAGTGCCCATCGCCGTCAGCGGGATTATTTTTTTATACTTTGCCGCCCCTAAAGTTCTTCCGGCATTGGCCAACCCCATATGTCAACTCCAGGATAGTGGTCATCGCCAATACCTGGCGGAACTCAGAATTCCTGAAAAAAGTAGTCTGATCAACAACCACCCGGGTAATATCTTCAAAAAAAATTATCCCGGTCTCAACGTAATAGAGCTGGTCCATAAGTCTCAAATTTATCATCCCGATAGAGACGATATAGCAATTGGTGCCGGAGACATCCTGCTCGTTAAAGGATCACTCAATGAACTGGTTGAAATTTTACACCATGAGGAGATTGAGCTCCCTCTATCAGAAAATGGGCTCGTTCTGGGGGCACAAAAGGACGCCCCCATCGTCATTGAATTAATCGTCTCCCCCCATTCATCGATACGTGGCCAGCGATTACTCAACACAGATCTTGCCAAAGATCCGGATATCAATATCATTGCGGTGAAACGGAGTAACCTCCATATGTCCGAACACCAGATGAACGATATACGACTGCAGACAGGAGATATACTGCTCATCTGGTGCCATGACAGCAAAGTTGAATCCATCCGCTCAAAAACCGACTTCATTGTCATTGAGGATGTCTATGAAGAAATAGTACATAAACGAAAAGCGATGTGGTCCATAATGAATTTCATCGGCATGGTGGGTACCGCTGCCCTTGGTTTTGCTGATATTATGACATGTTCCCTTACCGCTGCCTTTCTTATGATCATCACCGGTTGCCTGCAGATGCGAGATGCCTACAAAGCACTCCAGGGGGATGTGCTGATGCTCATTGCCGGAACAATTGCACTGGGAACGGCCATGCAGAAAACCGGAGCCAGCGAACTCTACGCGGCAGGATTCCTCAGTCTTTTTTCAGACCTCCCCCCTACCATCGTGCTGGGAGC
>DAOVUU010000001.1 GCA_030632405.1 Desulfobulbaceae bacterium
AGATATTTCCCAGAAGACATTCCAACTGACGCCAGTGAGAGGTTTCTATCCGGTGAAATAATAAGAGAGAAGGTCTTTTTATTGACCGGTCAGGAAATTCCTTATTCAACAGCGGTTCTTATTGATTCCTTCAAGGAGGATTTGGGGAAAAAACGTGTAACGATACATGCCAGCATAGTATTGGAAAAGAATTCTCAAAAAGGGATTGTTATCGGGAAAAGTGGCAGGAAACTCAAAGCGATCGGAGTTGCTGCTCGAAAAGACATTGAACTCCTGCTGGGAGAAAAGGTAGTTCTTAAATTATGGGTTAAGGTAAAGAAAAACTGGTCTCAGAATGACCAGTTTCTGAAAGAACTTGGTTTCTAATAGCTGCTCAGCCGGGTGATCTCAGGTGTATAGACGCATAAACGCCAGTAACTGCTTATTTTGTTATTTCACAGCCTTATATTCTGAAAAAAGATTGAGACTTTTAAGGATATTGAATGCACTTCGTAGTTGATTGTCCTCCAGCAGTCGTTTTTCCAACTCTGTATCTGTATTGTTCTTTTTTTCTTGCAGGGATTCTTCTGTCCCGGATAAGTGGTTCTCAAGGTCAATTTCTTTAATAAACTTTCTCTGCCCTTTTTCTTTTTCAGGGGAAATGCAGGGGATAAAAGGCACCACTACGTCCGGTGTAATACCAAGAGCCTGGATGGAACGGTCGTCCGGAGTATAATACCTGGCGGTCGTCATGCGTAACCCTGCTCCATCGGGGAGAGGTATTATTGTCTGCACAGAACCTTTGCCGAAGGTCTGAGTGCCGACAATAATACCACGTTTATGAGCCTGGATGGCACCAGCTACTATTTCAGAAGCGCTGGCAGAACCTTCATTGACTAAAACCACGAGGGGGTATTTTTTCTCTCCTGTTGCGTGGGCGTTGAATACTGTGTTCTGGTCATCTCTGCGTCCTTTTGTATACACTACAATGCCATCATCAAGAAAATAATCTGCAATGGCCACTGCCCGGTTGAGAAGGCCACCGGGGTTACTGCGAAGATCGAGGATGAATCCGTTTATCGGGTACTCCTTTTTTAATTCCTGTAATTTGGTTTTAAAATCTTTTGAGGTATGACTTTGAAAGTTTGTTATCCGTGCATAGATAAATCCTGGAGATAAAAATTCTGCTTTTACAGACTGCAGTGGTATAATTTCTCTACTAATTGTAAATTTTTTGAGATTTTCCCATCCTTCGCGATGGATGGAAATTGTGACCTCAGTTCCTTTCGGGCCCCTCAGTTGCTTTATTGCCTCATACGGCCCCATATTTTTAGTCTTTACACCGTTTATTTCTATGATGAGATCGTTTGCTTTTAAGCCGGCACGATCTGCAGGTGTGTCGGCAATGGGACTGATAATTGTGAGTAGGTCATTTTTTATTGTTACTTCAATACCGATACCAGAAAAAGAGCCCTGGGTCTCTTCCTGCAGTTCTTTGAAACCCTCAGGTTTCAGATAGGAGGAATGCGGGTCGAGGGAGAAAAGAAGACCCTGAATGGCACCGTTAATGACTTCTTCAGTTACAATTTCCTCTACGTAATTTTCCTGCAGCATCGAAAGGACATTTGAAAATATTTCAAGTTGTTTATAGGTAGCCTCTCTCTGTTTTGAGGAAATTTCTGCTATGGCAAAATTGCAGAAAAAAGTTATAAAAAGAAAGGTGGTAAAAACAGTTTTATGAAAAATATGTAGGGTGGGAAACATGGTATCCTTAATAAAAATGGGTCATTTAGTATAAAAATAAAAGTTTAAGCTAAGTGTTCAATTGGATAGCTCTTCGGGTAAAGATAACCTGTTCGGGTCAAGCCATAAAATAGGATTTAACGGATTTTTACCGTGCCGGATTTCAAAATAAAGCCCCCCTTCAAAAAGAGTGGCTGCATCTCCCATGATCCCAATCAAACTCGCCTCTTTTACACTGTCCCCCTGGTGGATAAGGAGTTTTTCAATCCTTGAGGTTACAGAATAGTACTGATATCCATGGTGTATTATAACAGTATTACCATAGCCACGTAAATATCCAGAAAAAAGTACTGATCCTTCACCAATCGCCTTAATTTTTGTGCCGTCAGCAGCTTCCAGTGTTATACCAGGTGATTTTCGCGCTATCCCAAGTTTGTTCGTATTTTTTTCCTGGAAAAGAGTGACAATTACTCCGTCTACCGGTGGTGGCAGCCTTCCCTTATTGCTGGAAAACCTATATTTCTGGGTATTTGTTTTATTTTTCAGGGCAACGAGTGCGTTTGAGAGTGCATCGGACACCTGTTCCATCTCAATTATTGCCTGCTTATGCAGTTTGGTCTGGGTTCTAATATGGGTAAGGAGAGCTTTTTTTTCCTCTGTGGTTTTAATAATTTCTTTTTTTCCCTTCATCGCATGGTCCATAAAATCCTGAAGTACAGACTCTTGAAGTGTGAGTGCTTTTTTTGTTCTTTCAAGATTATCGATGGTTTTTTTATAGACTCCGATTACGTTTTGATCATACTTGAGCATCTCGTTATATGCGTCGTGGAATTGGAGCAGCTCGGGGAGAGCTTTTGTTGAGAAGGTGACATTTAAGAGTCCGATATTTCCCATTGTGTAATAAGCTTTAATCCTTTTACCCAGATGGCTTGAAGCATTATTTTTTTCTGAACGAATTACATTTAGTTTTGAAGTCTCTTTATTAATCAAAGCATGCTGCTGAACAATCTGTTCTTCATATTTGGTAAGTTTAACTTGCTGTTCTGCCCGTTTTTTGTCCAGGATTTCAAGCTCGAGTAGAAGGTTTCTTTCCTGGTTTTCAGCTTTTTGTATACTGTTTTCCTGATTACTAATGCCCTGTTGAATTCGAAGAAGTTTAATCCGGAATTCGGTGATTTCCCGATCAGAACTGCTTTTATTTTCAAGGCAATAAGAGGGTGAGGCAAAAAACAGGGAGAGAACAAAGAGTGGAAACAGCACCATACCTGTCAAAATAAAAAATGAATTCAAAGAGGATAAACTGAATCTCATAGGCTGATATCTGTCAAAGAGGGAGATCAGATGCGGAGAAATTTCTGCATTGTTGAGAAACTCCCAAGCGTGCAGAGAAGAATCGAGACTCCAATAATAGTTATGCTTATAACCGGTGGAAAAAAAGAAAACTGGAACATGTTCAGAAAGCCGGGGCCGGAAAAATGTAATTTGATCCATTGAAAAAGTAAATAAAGAGAGGCAATGCCCAGAGTTGACCCGAGAATACCCTGCAGGAGCCCTTCGAGGAGAAAAGGTACCCGGATATAATTATTTGTGGCACCTACAAGTTTTAGAAGTTCAAGTTCAGCCTGCCTGTTGAGAATAGTAAGTCGTATTGTGTAGGCAACCATAAATATGGTTGTCATGATAAGCAGGGTTCCGCTGAGAAGCATTACTATGGAAAGGAGTTTGGTGAAATAATAAAATTTTTCTATCCATTCATGGCCATACTGCACCTTCAATACACCTGGTAGTTTAGCAAGGTAAGCTGAAAAAAATTTAACTTGATTGAGGTTTCTTAGACTTTTCAGAGGTATTACTTCGATCGAAGGCGGCAGAAAATCTCCTGGCAGGTCATCGAGTACATCCTGGTTCTGACCCAGTTGTTTACCAAATCGCTGATAAGCATCTGCGCGGGAAATAAAGGTTATTTTCTCAACTTCATCAAATGTAGTTATTTTTTTTATGTATTGTTGTTGCAACTCAGGTCCTGGCTCTTCCTCAAGGTACACAATGAGGCTGAGGTCGTCGCCAAGCCTGTCCCCCCATTTGAGCATGTTGGTATAGACCAGATAGAAGAATGCAAATATGAGAACTGAAAGAGTGACTGTCAGTAAGGTCATCAGCTGAGAGCCCCAGGTCTGGCGGAGATTACGACCAACCTGTCGGAAAACTGTAAACCAGAAACTCATGTGCCGTTGCCTCTGCTCACTGAAAGAATACTTCCCTTTTGAAGTTCCATAATTCTATGTGAGGTATGTCTGAAAATAGTGTCGTCATGAGTGGCAATGACTACGGTGGCTCCAGCCTTATTACATTTCATCAGGAGTTTCATTACCTTTTCAGTTGTAGCAGCGTCGAGATTACCGGTAGGTTCATCTACCAGTATCATAGTTGGTGAATTGGCAATGGCTCTGGCAAGTGTCACTCTCTGTTGTTCACCCCGGGAGAGGTCACCTGTTATTTTGTTATGTTTGTCTGTGAGATCAAGTTGTGCAAGAAGATCTTTTACCCTCTTCCGGATCATCTGTGGTTTCTTATAGGATACCTCCATAGAGATGGCTACGTTTTCTGCAGCTGTACGATCTGTAAGAAGCTTGAAATCCTGATAAGCCACGCCGATTTTCTGGCGCAGCCGGGCCAGTTTGTAGCCTTTCAGTTGATGGATGGGGGCCCCTCCAATTTCTATTAGGCCGGTAGTGGGTTGTTCCATACTGCTGATGAGTTTTAATAAAGTCGTTTTTCCGGCACCACTCATACCAATAATAAAGAACATTTCACCATTGGCTATAGAAATGGAAATATCATTTAAGGCCTTGACGTCCTTGGAATAAACCTTGGATGCCTTAATCATTTCAATCATGATTTCTGATGATTGAGTTGGGTTCGTGTTCATTTATTGTGTTTTTGAGTGTATTTCTGTGAAAATTATCAGACCTTCACTTCCTTTCGATTTTAATCCAGAGTGATTCGGCAGCTTATTTCTAACCTTGATAACAGGAAGCGGATAAGTAGCATAGCTCCAGGCTATCTATGGCTTCCGATAAGTGTAGACATCGAGTGACCTTTTTACGAGTTTGTCATATGACTATCAAGACAGATTAAATGAAACAGCAAAAATATATAATATTCCAAGGATAAACGCAATGGATCAGATTGCTTATTACTCCTTACATAAAAATAATAAATATGAATGTTCTCTCCAGGCCAATCCGGTTCTCTCTAGCAGAGTCTAAAATGTGCCTGAAGTTAGCGAAGCGGTTGATATTCAGCAGTTGTTATCCATACTGATTGATATTTAACCGGAGACTCCTGTGTTAAATTCGATTTTACCTTGCAACTTGGTTAGCAGTTGTTATTTTTGTAAACTTTATGGTGAGAAGAAGTTACTTGGAATATGAATGGATTGGCAACCACATATTTTATCCCATGCCAATTTAAGAATATAAAGGAGAAGATCATGGATTATAGGGAAACCCTTAATCTACCCCGGACAAATTTTAAGATGAAGGCAAATCTTTCCCAGAAGGAACCGATGGCACTTAAGCGGTGGGGTAAAGAAGATCTGTACGGACAATTACAAGAAGAAGCCTTGGGAAAACCTCGTTTCATACTTCATGACGGACCTCCTTACGCAAATGGAAACATTCATTTGGGCACAGCCTTTAATAAGATTTTAAAGGATATCATTCTGAGATCAAAAAGAATGGCCGGGTTTAACGCACCGTATATCCCCGGGTGGGATTGCCATGGGCTGCCGATTGAGCATAATGTTGATAAAGAACTGGGGGAGAAAAAGAACACGATTCCTATACTATCCAAAAGAAAAGCCTGTCGCAGTTATGCAGAAAAATGGATCAAAATTCAGAAAAAAGAGTTTGAGCGGCTTGGAGTGCTTGGGGACTGGGACGAGCCATATCTGACCATTAATCACTCATATGAGGCAATAATTGCCGGGGAGTTTAATAAATTCCTCCTGTCAGATTCGGTTATCAGAAATAAAAAACCTGTTTACTGGTGTGCCACATGTACTACAGCACTTGCCGAGGCGGAAGTTGAATATCATGATCATACCTCCCCCTCTATCTACGTTAAATTTAAAATAGAGGAAGATTTTTCGGATATACACAGTTCGCTTGGGGGTGATAATCTCTATGTTGTTATCTGGACGACAACTCCATGGACACTTCCCGCAAATCTGGCTGTCGCTTTGCACCCCGATTTTGTCTATGCTGCGGTAGAAGTCGGTGGTGATATATGGATTCTTGCTGAGGATCTAGTGGAAAAGGTGATGGAGGAAACAGGGACAGAAGACTATACAATCAAGGCAACATTTTCCTCCCATGGTCTGGAAAATCGAAAATGCCGACATCCCTTTATGGATCGTGATTCACTCTTTGTACTTGCAGACTACGTTACGACGGATGCGGGTACAGGATGTGTACATACCGCACCCGGTCATGGTGCAGATGATTATATTACAGGTCTGAAATATGGTCTGGATGTTCTTTCCCCACTTGATGACGAAGGTGTATATACTGCAGAAGCAGGTCCATACCAGGGCAGGAAAGTTCCGAGTGTGAACTCGGATATTAACCGTGATATGGCAAACACTGGTGCGCTGATTCATGAGAGCGCACTGCACCACAGCTACCCGCATTGCTGGAGATGTAAAAAACCTGTCATGTACAGGGCAACCCCCCAGTGGTTCATCTCGATGGAGAATAATCAGTTACGGAGTAAAGCTCTTGAAGCAATTGAGCAGGTTAAGTGGACTCCGGAGTGGGGTATGCAGAGGATTTATTCGATGGTTGAAGGGCGCCCGGACTGGTGTCTTTCACGACAGAGAAGCTGGGGTGTTCCTATTACCGTCATAAGCTGTAAAAGCTGTGGTGAAGTGGTAAAGAGCAAAGCCCTTGTTGAAAGGATTGATGAACTGTTCCTCAAAGAAGGGGCAGATGCCTGGTTCAGCCATGAAGTTGCAGATTTTCTCGAAGAGAATACTCAGTGTGCTCAATGTGGAGGGACTGATTTTATAAAAGAAGAAGACATTCTTGATGTATGGTTTGATTCCGGAGTCAGTCATGCCGCCGTATGTGAGGCGCGTACAGAACTGGAGTCTCCTGCTGATCTCTACCTTGAGGGAAGTGATCAGCATCGCGGCTGGTTCCAGAGTTCATTGTTGACATCAACAGGAACCCGGGGCCGTGCACCGTTTAAAGGTGTTTTAACCCACGGTTATGTAGTGGATGGTCAGGGTAAGAAAATGTCTAAATCCGTGGGAAATGTTGTTGCCCCCGGGGAAGTGATAGAAAAGTATGGTGCGGAGATTCTCAGGCTCTGGGTATCGAGTGAAGATTATCGTGACGACATTAAGGTCTCGGATGAGATATTAAAACAGGTGTCTGATTCTTACAGAAAAATTCGCAATACGATACGATATATGCTGGGGAATCTGGGCGATTTTGATGCGAATAAGGACAGTGTTGCTTCTGGTGACCTCCCTGAATTGGATCGATGGGCACTGGCAAAGTTTGAACAATTCAGATTGAAGGTCGAAAGAGGGTATGAAAAGTATGAATTTCATTCTATCTATCAGGGGTTGAACTATTTTTGCGGTACCACAATGAGCTCATTTTATCTCGATATCCTGAAAGATCGACTGTACGTTTCCGGAACTGACTCGTATCTTCGCAGATCCGCCCAGACTGTACTTTATACAATACTCGATGGACTGCTTCGACTCTTATCTCCGATTCTCTGTTTCACTGCCGAAGAGGCGTGGAATTATCTCCATTCGGTTGAGCAAAAGGATCCCTTGCGTAATGGTATTTTCTTTACCGATTTTCCTCTCTCAATTGATGTATTTGGATGTGATGAGAAGATGATGGAAAAATGGGATCGGCTTATAAAAGTCCGTTCTGAAATAACTAAAGCCCTTGAAATAGCACGTCGGGATAAGATCATTGGACATTCGCTTGAAGCCGATGTCTTTGTTAAAACAGAAGGTGACCTTACTGTTTTTATGGAGACGGAATGGGATACTGTAAAAGAGATTTCTATCATTTCCGAGCTTTCTCATCTGATTGAGAAGAACGAAGAGGATGAAACGCTTTTTAAGAGTGAAGAAATTAATGGGTTTACTATTCAGGTTCAGGCTGCCGAGGGGAGCAAATGTGAGAGGTGCTGGATTCGTTCCACCTCAGTAGGAGAAAACAGATCACATCCGGCGATTTGTGATCGGTGCGGTGATGTAGTTGCCGGTATGGATTCCTAGGACAGAAACTGTAAATGCCCTATTTTATTGTTTTAGCTGTTGCTGTTTTTTTTGACCAGTTGACCAAGGCCTGGGTGCTGGGCTCTTTTCAACTCTTTGAGTCGAAAGAGGTGATACCCGGGCTGTTTAACCTGGTATATGTCACTAACACCGGGGCTGCATTTAGTTTGCTCGCGGATGTTAACTCTCCCTGGACCCACTATTTTTTCTTAGGGATTGGGGCTGTCGCAGTTGTCGGGCTGACTATTGCCTGGTTCAGGATGAGAGCCGAGAGCAGGCTATATGGTATCGCTCTCGGGTTAATTTGTGGAGGGGCAATTGGAAATTTGATAGACAGACTGAGATTTGGGTCGGTTGTTGATTTTCTTGATTTCCATATAAAGGGGCACCATTGGCCGGCTTTTAACATTGCTGACTCAGCCATTTGTATAGGCGCCGGTTTATTTCTTATCGTAAATATTTTGCAGGAACGTAAATTAAAATGAGGTACAATTGATGAAAATTGCCGTACTTTTTCCTGGACAGGGAGCGCAGTATCTTGGTATGGGAAAGGCGTTTGTCGATAGTGACAAAGAGTGTGCAGCGTTGATGGATATGGCCGAAACCACCTGTGATCTTAACTTGAGGAAACTCTGCAGTGATGGTCCCATGGAGGAATTGACCAGGGCTACAAATCTGCAACCCGCCCTGGCCGTAGTCAACCTTATCTGCTGGCACGCTTTCTTAAAAGCTGCAGGTGACGATTTTAAAATCAGCTGTTTTGCGGGACACAGCCTCGGTGAATATTCTGCCCTGTATGCTGCAGGGGTAGTCAGTGCTGAGGATACACTGAGACTGGTCAGTAAGCGTGGAGCCCTTATGGAGCGGGAAGGGCTGGAAAATCCCGGAGGAATGCGTGCTGTGCTTGGGCTTGACATTGAAGAGATCGAGGAAATTGTTGTCGATTGTTCAGACAGTGGCATCGTTACTGCGGCAAATCATAATACCCCCCAGCAGATTGTTGTTTCGGGAAGTATGGCAGGTCTTGATGCGGTTACTGCCGTGGCAGAGGCGAGAGGGGCAAAGGTCATACCTCTTAACGTAAGTGTTGCCAACCATAGTCCACTTGTCGAGGGCGCTGTACCCGATTTTAAGGAGTTTATGGCTGATATTGAATTTAAGAAACCACAGAATCCCGTGTACTTTAATGTAACTGCAGAAACTGAAAGTGATAGCAATACAATAAAAGCTATCATGGCCAGACAAATTGCTTCAAAGGTCAGGTGGTACGAGATTATTCAGGCAATGATTGCCGGCGGAGTGGATACTTTTATCGAAGTCGGGCCAAAAACTATACTTTCCGGCATGATTCGAAAGAGTGTCTCGAAAGAAGCAAATATCACTTCCATTCAGTTTGATTCCCCTGAATCGCTGGAGACCTGTTTATCAAAATTGATGGCGTCGTAAAAAGTCCGATTTCTTTTAAAATATTTTGGAGATATAATTTTGTTACTGTCTGTCGTGATACCTCTGTTTAATGAGGAAGAGAATATACTACTGTTATATGATGAGTTAATCGAAGTTCTTTCAAGCTGTGAAGAAGAATATGAAATAATCTTTATAGATGACGGCAGTAGTGACAGGAGTTTTCAACTTCTAAAAGAACTCCAGGAAAATGACAGCCATGTTGTGGTTGTGAGCTTCAGGAAAAACTTTGGCCAGACGGCTGCGATGGCCGCCGGGTTTGATTATGCCAAAGGTGATGTCATTATCACCATGGATGGCGACCTGCAGAATGATCCCCATGATATTCCAAAGCTTCTGGAACAAATTGCTGCTGGTAATGATGTCGTAACAGGATGGAGATTTGATCGTAAGGATGCTTTTATCAACAGGCGGCTTCCATCAATAATTGCAAATAAAATCATTTCAAAAACTACAGGGGTCAATTTACATGATTACGGATGTACTCTGAAGGCGTTTAAGAGGGAAGTAATTAAAAATGTAAAACTCTACGGGGAAATGCATCGTTTTATCCCGGCGATTGCCAGTGGTATGGGGATCGATTTTACAGAGGTCAAGGTGAATCACAGGCCAAGGCGATTTGGCTCCACCAAATATGGCATCTCTAGAACCATCCGCGTCATTCTCGATCTGATAACCGTTAAATTCCTCCTCAGTTATGCTACTAGGCCAATTCAGGTTTTCGGACTTATGGGGATTTTGTCGGGAGGGCTGGGCTTTTTAATTGCCCTGATCATGACTTTTCAGCGGCAGTTTATGGGGATTCCTCTGGCAGACAGACCATTGCTGTTTTTAGCGGTACTGCTGATATTTGTCGGCATTCAATTTATCTCTCTTGGGCTCATTGCTGAACTGCAGGCCAGAACGTATCATGAATCCCAGAGTAAGCCTGTATATTATGTAAGGAAGGTTTACGGCCCAGGGGAAGCCAGCGGGGAAGGCGATGTCCATCAATGACCCATTGATTGACATCATCATACCCAACTGGAATGGTGCACCCATGCTTGTGGACTGTTTGCACTCTCTTGCCATCCAGACTTTTTCTGATTTTCGCATTACAGTTATAGATAATGGTTCAGAGGATGAATCTGTTTCTTTGGTTGAGGCAGAATTTCCCCAGGTCAAAATTATTCAATATAATGAAAACAGAGGGTTTAGTGTCGCCGTAAACAGTGGAATCAGTAAGGCGACGGCGCCATGGTTGCTGCTGCTGAATAATGATATGGAGGTTGCACCGGACTGTCTGGAAAATCTCCGGATCGCCATTGAAAAATATAGGGATTACCAGTTTTTTGCTTTGAAGATGCTGAGTTTTCATCAACGTGACTTTCTGGATGGGGCGGGAGATGCGGTTCTCAAGGGTGGAGTTGGCTATAAAATTGGTACAATGGAAAAAGACAGTGAGTTTTACAGTGCTGATCGGGATACCTTTGGAGCCTGCGCAGGAGCGGGATTGTACCAAAAGGAGCTGTTTGAAAAAGTCGGCCTCTTTGATCCCGACTTTTTTGCTTATCTGGAAGATGTTGATTTCAATATGCGAGCGCGAAGACGCAGGTATAGATGTAGATATATTGGAACTGCAGTTGTGTACCATATAGGCAGTGCCACCTCAGGATCCAAGATTAATGACTTGACAGTTCGGCTCTCCACCCGCAATAATTTCAGGGTTCTTGTTAAAAATTATTCATTTTTCATGTTTATAAGGTTTTTGCCATCCATCCTGGTGTATCAACTGATGTGGGCAATATTTTCATGTAAGAAAAAGATGATTGGACCTTATTTCAGGGGGATATTAGAGACCTTGAGAACAATTTCGCCGTTTATGAAGAAAAGAAATGCAATATTGAAGAATGAGGAAAATATCCCGGAAAAAGAATTTGTACAACTGATCGGTGATGCAGAAAAGGACGCTGTTAATTCTATTATGGCCAGGAGAACAGCGGAAGGAAAGACGAATTTTCTTTTACTTTGCTATAGTAAATTTTTTCTTTAGTGAAATTTACACCCTTATGTCTATGGATGTTCCAATACATATAATCATCGTAACCCATAATTCATCTGATGTCCTTCCCTGTTGTCTGGAACATCTTGCCAGACAGAATGTCCATCTGGCTTCTCTTATCGTAGTCGACAGCGGTTCCCGCGATATTACGTATCTTGAGGATTTAAACAAGAGAGTCAAATTTAAACTGATTTTGACTGACAATATAGGTTTTGCAAAGGCCAATAACCTGGGTTTTAAAGAAATTGGTTCTCAGTCTGGAGTGGTACTGTTTCTCAATCCAGACACTTTTCTTCCTGAAAATTATATCCTTCAAGCTGTTGAGATCCTCATCGATAATGGCGAAGCCGCAATTGTTTCAGGAAAATTGCTCGGTTACAATGTAAAAGAGGGCAAAAAGAGCGGTAAAATTGATTCTACCGGTATTTATAGAAAGTGGTACGGTCGCTGGTTTGACAGGGGAAAAGGTGAAGATGATAGTGAGAGGTATAATCATACGGATCTGCTCCCTGCAGTTTGTGGTGCGCTTATGGTCTGTCGAATGGAAGCCATGACGCAATACGGGGGCGAGGTTTTTGATAGTGATTTTTTTTTATACAAGGAAGATATAGAACTCTGCCTTCGTCTTCGCCGCGATGGCTGGAAGCTTGTCTATGATCCCAGGCTCGTTGCCTACCATTGTCGTGGCTGGGAAGAAAAGAGAAAAAAAATACCACTGGCGCTTCGAAAAATCGCCGCTAAAAATGAAGTGATACTTTATCGAAAACACCCTTCTCCATATATAGTATGGGCTTTTATAAAATATCTCCTGGTTTCTGGTTTTCATGTTTAGCACAGATGTAATTCTTGGATGGTAATTAGGAAATGAATAGTCCGCCGCTTCAACCGACCATCAGTGTAATAATTCCAACATTTAATGGCGAAAAGACATTGGATGAGCTTTTTGCCACGCTGCACCGGCAAACTTTAAAGCCTCTGGAAATTCTTGTCGCCGACTCTTCGTCGTCGGACATGACAGTGGATATTTGCAAAAGAAATGGAGCAAAGGTCTGGTCAATATCCCAAAAAGACTTTGATCATGGTGGTACCAGGAGCTTTCTTGCAGAAAAGGCTTCCGGGGATATTGTGGTTTTTTTCACTCAGGATGCAACACCAGTAACTCGCGATGCTCTCAGTCTCCTGGTCAAACCTCTTCTTGAAAATGAGACATGTGCATGTTCTTACGGCAGGCAGCTACCCCGGCATGATGCTCACTGGAATGCATCTTATCTACGGAAATTTAACTATCCGGATACCTCTTCAGTTACAACATTTTCAGATAGAGACAGGGTAGGGTTAAAGACAATTTTTACCTCAAATTCTTTTGCGGCGTACAACAGGGACCTGTTGCTTGAGGTCGGTTGTTTTAAGAACGGTTTGATTTTTGGCGAGGATACCTGTACTGTTGGAAGGCTTCTTGAGGCCGGTTATGCAAATGCATATGTTAGTGATGCGGCGGTTTATCACAGTCATAATTATTCTATGGCCGAGGAATTTTGTCGATCTTTTGATATCGGAGTATTGCATAGTTCAGAGAAATGGTTACTGAATACCTTCGGTAAAGCCGAGGGTATAGGATTCAAATATGTTAAATCGGCTATTCTCCATCTTACAGGCGATCGGCGATATATCCTGATATTGTCTTTTATTGCGCGGACAGGGGTGAAATTACTGGGCTATAAACTTGGAAGGATACACGAGAAACTTCCTCTATCACTGCGCCCGGTGCTGAGTATGCATGTCGGCTGGTGGCAAAAGGAAGGTGATGGGAAGCCTTAAGATAGACTTATATAAAATATATGTAACTATTCAGCAGCACTCCAACTTCGTCCATTTAGGCCTTCTCGAATAGCACTCGTATGCTTCAAAGTCCCAAATGAACGAATTTGAAGCACTGCTAAACAGTTTCAGTGCGGTGGTTTAGCCAAGATTAAGGTACCACCTGAATAATTACAAATATATTATCTTTAAAGAGAGTTACATTATTAACAATGAATCTTCGTGAGCAGAGTTCTCTGATTGCCAGGCTGTTACATTTTCTCGATTGTTGCCTGGTTATAGGGTATTTGTCGGCCCTTGTTATTTGGTACAGGGTGCCCTGGAGTCCATACTATACCCGTCTTCTTATAATTACGTTCATCCTCTGTTTTTTAAGCTTCCAGTCATTTCAATTATATCGGTCATGGAGAGGGTGGAAATATTTCATTGAATTTCTTGTAATTTTAAAAGCATGGGCCGCTGTAGTTGGCATTTTACTCTTTTATTTCTTTGTCTTTAAAATATCCGATGGTTATTCCAGGGTCGTTTTTCTTGTATGGTCGCTGACGACACCCCTGCTTCTGTTTCTTATCCATGTTATCGCCAGAAAAGGGTTGCGTAAGATCAGGGCCAGTGGCAAAAATGTCAGGAGGGCTGTGGTAGTTGGAGCTGGGGAACTTGGTGTTAATCTTGTAAAGGAAATTGAAGAAATGCCGTGGTCGGGGATTGATGTGCTTGGCTTCTTTGATGATAAGATTGATGAAGAGACGGTGAGCAGTGTGCAGGGGAAGCCTCTACTTGGTAATATTCTGGCAATAAATGAATATTTGCAGCTTCATGAAATTGATTATGTTTATATCGCGTTGCCGATGCGGGCAGAAAAAAAAATATTCACAATTTTAAGAGAATGCAGATCTCTAGGAGCTCGTATCTATCTTATCCCAGATCTCTACGTCTATGGCCTCCACCATGCTGAAATTCAGTCACTGGGTGATCTGCTTATTCTCAATTTTAACCCCCATACCGAATGGAAAAGAAGTTTTGATCTTCTGTTCTCGCTGATAGCTCTGGTCTGTCTGTCCCCCTTCCTGCTAACGATAGCTCTCCTTGTAAAACTCAGTGATGGTGGACCGGTGTTTTATCGTCACAAGAGAATTACGGCAGCCGGTAAGTCTTTTAATTGTCTGAAATTCAGGACAATGCGCGTTGGAGCCGCTAATGATTTAAAAAAAATACTTGCTGAAAACAGTGAATTAAGAAAGGAGTGGCAACAAAATTTCAAATTGAAAAAGGACCCTCGGGTTACTGGAATTGGTCGTTTTCTCCGCCGTACCAGCCTGGACGAATTTCCTCAGTTTATAAATGTTGTTCGTGGACAGATGAGTGTTGTCGGGGCAAGGCCAATTGTCGGTGATGAACTCAATAATTTTTACAAGGAGAGTGCTGGCAGGTATTGCTCTATGAAACCTGGTATTACCGGGCCGTGGCAGGTTGGACGTCGTTCCGACGGGGATGATTATGAGGAGCGGGTTCGTATGGATGACTGGTATATTCTTCACTATTCACTTTGGACTGACATTAAAATAATTGTAAAAACAGTCTATTGCATGGTGAGGGGTAAAGGTGCTTACTGAGGGATTAAATCAATACAGGTGGCGACTATGGCAAGTGTCTTTGCAGGGAAAAATATCGTTCTTGGCGTTTCCGGTTCTATTGCTGCTTTTAAAGTCGCAGGTTGGGTGAGTACACTTGCCAAAGAAGAAGCAAATGTATCTGTCATCATGACTGAATCCGCGAGGCAATTTGTTACACCCCTTACCTTTGAAGCATTATCTGGAAATAAAACATATTCTAATATGTTTGGCAGTAGTGATCAGGATGCCATGGTTCATATAAATCTCGGAAGAGAGGCTGATCTGATGATTGTTGCTCCCGCAACGGCTAATACTATAGCTAAACTTGCAAACGGTCTCGCCGATGACCTGTTGACGACTACCTCTCTTGTAACCAGAGCAGAGGTGTTCGTCTGTCCTGCCATGAATGGTAAAATGTATGCCCACCCCGCAACTGTAGAGAATATAAAAAAACTTAAAGAAATAGGCTATAACGTCCTCGACCCAGCCCATGGGATGATGGCTTGTAAAGAGGAGGGGGATGGCCGCCTTACTGACTGGGAAAATGTTGCAGAATATTTTGCAAAGGCTCTGACTTTGCAGGAACTCACCGGGAAAAAAGTTCTAGTAACTGCCGGACCGACCCGTGAACCGCTTGATCCCGCTCGATTCCTCAGTAATAGATCGTCTGGAAAAATGGGATATGCCATGGCTCGTTCGGCTTTTCGACGGGGCGCTGACGTTACCCTGGTAAGTGGACCGACAACACTGGCCTGTCCATCCGGAGTAAGAAGAATAGAAGTGCAATCTGCACGTGATATGTATGACGCAGTGCTGACGTATAGCGATAAAACAGATATTATAGTGAAAACCTCAGCAGTTGCAGATTATAGGCCGGCCAGGAAAGCTGAACACAAGGTGAAGAAGGATCAGATTGAATCTCAACTGCAGCTTGAACAGAATCCTGATATTCTTTACGAGCTTGGGAAGAGAAAAAGAAAAGGACAACTGCTTATCGGTTTTGCTGCAGAAAGCCAGGAGTTACGGACGGCGGGTATCAGAAAACTTGAAAAAAAGAGACTTGATCTCATTGCAGTAAATGATATCAGCGGGATAAACAGTGGGTTTGAATCTGAAAACAATCAGGTGCTGCTGCTGTTTGCCGGAGGGTCCGAGAGTTTGCCCCATACCAGCAAGCAGCATACTGCCGATCTTATATGGGATAAAATTGTCTCCCTCGATCAGCAATAAAAAAACAACATGAAGAGTGTTCTTGTCCTGGAGCCATACTACGGTGGTTCACATAAACATTTCCTGGATGGATTGCAGGAGAAGATTCCTGCGAAATACACCTTGTTTACACTTCCGGCGAGAAAATGGAAGATGCGGATGCAGCTATCCGCCCCGTGGTTTGCTTCAAAAATAGAGGAGCTGCCCCTTTTCAGGCGAAAGTTTGACACGGTTTTGTGTTCTACCTTTGTGGATGTTGGAATGCTTAGAGCACTGCTCATCCGCATTGAAGGGTGGAATTCCAATACCCGTTTTCTCACCTATTTTCATGAAAATCAATTTGGATATCCACGGCAGCCCGGGGATAAATTCTTTTTTCAATTCACTGCCATAAATTTTAATTCAGCACTCGCCTCTGATAGAATAGCCTTTAATTCACATTACAATCGGGAGAGTTTTTTATCTCACTGTAAAAAATATGTGAAATCTGCGGCGGACATGGAATTGTCATGGACCCTGGACTCTTTGAAGAGAAAAAGTGAGGTCCTTTATCCGGGAATCGATTTTAGTGCAATTGATAATTCAGGAAAAAAAGTCGATAACAGAGTACCGGTAATTGTCTGGAATCACAGGTGGGAGCATGACAAGAATCCGGATGAATTTTTTGATGGTTTAGCGGAATTAGAAGAAAACAAGGTTGAATTCAAGCTCATTCTGTTAGGGCAGTCTTTTCTTACCTGGCCAAAATGCTTCGATAAAGCTCGAATCCGGTTTAAGAAAAATATAGTGCACAGTGGGTTTGCCGAGTCATATTTTAAATATGTTTCTTTACTGCAGCAGGGGGATATTGTGGTTTCAACATCTCTGCATGAGTTTTATGGAATTGCGATAATAGAGGCATTAAGGGCCGGCTGTGTTCCTGTACTACCCGCTCGACTCTCTTACCCGGAGCTCTTTGAGAAGAACTTTCTTTATAATGAAGGTGAATTTGTAAAGTGTCTTCGACATGCACTTTTAAGTCGAGATCGACTTGATACGCTGGAGGTGAAAAGGCTGACAGATAAGTTTAGCTGGGATACTTTGTCGGGTCGATATGAGAAATGGCTTTTCGATAAGGAATAATGGCGTCGTAAAAAGCTCAATCTCCTGCGTTGTAGGTTTTTTACAGATACCCGACATACCACATGTATTGCCGTGTACCTGTAAAAAACACTACGCCTTGTATATCAAACTTTTTAACTTAGCCATCTATGGCTCCCGATAAGCGTAGACTTCGAGTGACCTTTTTGCGATATTGTCAAGGAATAGTTTCAGCTCTTCAATTTTTTTGCAAAATCGAGCATTCTTTTGATCGGTATCTGTGCCTTTAGTGCAAGCTCAGGAGAAACTTCTATCTCGTTTGTCCCGTTTTTAAGTACCTCGGCCAGGTTTTGCAAAGAGTTCATACCCATCCATGGGCAATTTGCGCAGCTGTGGCAAGTTGCACCTTCACCGACAGTCGGTGCTTCCAGTAGAGTTTTTTCTGGTGCCAACTGCTTCATTTTATTAAAAATACCTGCATCTGTGGCAATGATAAATTCATTGTTGGGAAGCGTAGTTACTGCTTTGATCAGGGCCGTGGTCGATCCTACGACATCCGCTTGTTCGATCACATCTTCCCGGGATTCCGGGTGAACAAGTACTGCCGCTCCAGGGTGAAGCTTTCGTAACCGCTCAAGAGCTACAGAACGGAATTCTTCATGTACTACACAGGAACCCGGCCAGAAAATCATATCCGCTCCGGTCAGTTTCTGAACGTACCGGCCAAGGTGCTTATCAGGCCCCCAGAGAATTTTTTCTTTTTTTTCTGCAAGATGCTGGATGATCTGTAATGCGATCCCGGAAGTAACAACCCAGTCCGAACGAGCTTTTACTTGTGCACTTGTATTGGCATAGACGACAACGGTATGATCTGGGTGTTGGTCACAGAAAGAAGAAAATAAATCGTGCGGGCATCCTTCGTCAAGGGAGCATGTTGCAGCAAGGTCCGGCATAAGAACCCGCTTTTCATTGTTCAGGATTTTCGAAGTTTCACCCATAAACCTCACTCCTGCGACGACAAGGGTCTCAGCATCGTGGTCTGTACCGAATCGCGCCATTTCAAGTGAGTCTGCCACACATCCACCCGTCTCTTCAGCCAGGTCTTGAAGTGCTCCATCTGTATAGTAATGGGCAACCAGTACCCCATTTTGTTCTTTAAGCATCTGCTTAATACTGGTTTTCAAAATTTCTTTTTCTGTGACAGAAAGTGAAGGCCAGATTGGGTGCGGTGGTACCTGGAATACCGGAATAGATGGAAAAGGTATCGGTTTTGTTATAGTGGGTACCATTTAGATGCGCCTTATTTTTTTGAACGTATATCAAACACACCAGTGTTGTTGGCGGAGGTTTGTGAAAGTATAGATAGTCAGTTTGCAGGTATAAATGAACCTACTCATAAGGTAATTATTCAGATGAATACAGGCAACTCTAAAAACGCTATGGTTCCTGATCTTTTTTTAGTATTGTGTCGCGCTGTTTCAGCAGTATATCGACGGTATGAGCAGCACGTCTTGCAGGCAGTGTGTCTCCGGGGAGTGTTCCAATCAGTTTTTCTTCGATAAACAGTAAATATTCACGAATATCCTTACCATTTTCAGTAACTTTGAGAAGATCGAAGACATGGGGGAGGTAGGGGAGGTATTCGTCTCGATATTGCTGGTTTATTGACAGGCAGAGGGCATCCCATATATTACACAGTACATCCTCGGTGACAATATAGAGTTGCTGTTCGGCTTCTGAGCGCAATTCAGTCAGATGCTGATACGCTTGCTCTACTGAATAAATTGTATATTTTTCAGCAGATGTTTCGGCTTTCTCTTTTCTTTTAATTTTAACAGTGTCCATTTTGAAATAGATAGTGATCTATGATGGCGTCGTACAAACTGTTTATTTGCTTGGCTATCTATCTTTCCTTCATTCCGATGAACGTTAATGCACCGAAATAATAGGAAAACAGTATGCCTCGCATATGAAGTTTTTTACAAGTGCTTTTGTTGAACTTGAATATACAATTCTTTGGACATTTTTTCCAATGAATATTATGGGTGTATAGACTATTGAATATCTATTGGAAGATACCTTGACAGAAACAGGAGAAGTTGATGTTGCAGTTTAATAATGTAATGGAAGTATTCAAACTACTGGATAAAAGTAACTGTAGAAAATGTAATGAAAAAACATGCCTGGCATTTGCTGCAGCTGTCTATAAAGGTAAAAAACAGATTAATGAATGCCCTGTGGTGAGTGATAAAGTCGCCTCTGGATATGGAATCCGAAAAAATCAGGCAGACCTGTATCAGGAAGAATTGGAGAATACGGTTAAAAAATTTGGGGAAGAACTGTCGAGAATTGATTTTGAAACTGCTGCTGAAAGAATTGGTGGTGTATTTGACGGCAATAAATTGACACTGAAGATTATGGGGAAAAATTTCAGTTTGGATACAGATGGGAAAATTTATACAGATATCCACGTGAATTCCTGGGTTCTTGTTTCAGTATTCAGGTATATCATTAACTGCAAAGGGGCATCTGTTGAGGGTGACTGGGTGCCATTCAGGGAGTTGGCTGGCGGCCGTGCCCGATATCGTTTGTTTGCACAGCAATGTGAAAAACCGATGAAGAGGCTAGCTGACAAACACCCTGATTTATTGGCAGATATGGCAGATCTTTTCAGTGACGGGAAGGTATCCGATCAGTATCAATCAGATATTGCGGTAATATTATCTCCATTGCCTCTGGTACCTATGCTGATTTGCTACTGGAAAGCAGAGGATGGCATGGCCTCAAGTCTGAACCTGTTCTTTGATGTCACCGCTGAAGGGAATATTGGAATTGAAGGGGTGTATATACTTGGTGCCGGAATTACTCAAATGTTTGAAAAACTAGCCCTGCAACACGGACGAAGTACCGGGTAGATGGTGAAAAAAACGGGTGAAACTGCTTTTCCTGTCTATCTTTTTTTATTATATCTTTGTAATTAGTGTCAGTAGTGTCCGGTTAGAAAATTGCAAAGCATGTAAAACGGATTCATGAATAACTTTTGTCCGTTTTTGGCAGTAGATTTCTTGATTTTTAAATATTTCTCACATCCAGTTTGTATCATGCCATCCTCGCAAAGACTGATACAAATCAAATGTGAAACCCGCGTGTCTGTATGAAAATTAAATGAATATCCAATGCAAGACTCATTTTTAAAATGCCAGTTCTGAAGGAGAATCAAATGGAAGAGCAATCATATGTTGTGACTTTGCTGGTGGCTAACAAGCCTGGCGTTACATCTAGGGTAACAGGTCTTTTTTCCGGGAGAGGCTATAATATGGAAAGTATTTGCGGTGCACCAACACATGATCCTGACGTGTCCCGGATCACGATAAAAACTAAAGCCACCTCTGACCAGTATATTGAGATACAAAAGCAGCTCGATCGTCTTATCGATGTGTTTAAGGTGAGGGATATGACCATGGAGGAAAAGGCGATAAAACGTGAGATGGCCTTGATCAGTGTTGTCGTTAAGCCGGAGAATCGTACTGAACTGATTCAACAGGTAGAAATTTTTAATGCGAAAATTGTAAATGCAGGGGTTGATTCCTATATTGTCGAGGTCACAGGAACGGAAGATAAAATCGATGCCTTGGTGAAATTACTTAAACCGCTGGGAATAAAAAAATTAACACGATCCGGGGTTCTGGCACTGTACCGTGATCTGGATGAAACCCATATGGCATAA
This sequence comes from Desulfobulbaceae bacterium, assembly GCA_030632405.1. Lineage (GTDB taxonomy): Bacteria > Desulfobacterota > Desulfobulbia > Desulfobulbales > Desulfocapsaceae > Desulfomarina. Next base: position 20,985 of record DAOVUU010000001.1, read on the forward strand.
CAGTTTTTTATTTTTGAATTTAACTGGATAAATGATACATGACTCAGAAGAAACTCGCCCGGAGAGTGGGCAAAATAGTACCATTCTATGTGATGGATTTGCTGACACGGGCAAAAGAACTTGAAAGCAGCGGCAGATCAGTCATTCATATGGAAGTTGGAGAACCGGATTTCATTACCGCACCTCCAATAATTGAAGCGGGAAAACGTGCACTTGATGCGGGGCATACGGGATATACACCGGCTACTGGAATTCCCGAACTGCGCAAGGTAATTGCGCAACATTATCAGGACAATTTTGATATTACTGTTGACCCTCGGCGAGTAATTGTTACACCCGGTTCTTCGGGAGCTCTTCAGCTGATAATAGGGGTGCTTGTTGATCCAGGCCAGGAAGTGCTTATGACTGATCCGGGATACCCCTGCAATAAAAATTTCGTAGAGGTTTTTTCCGGGGTTCCTGTTCCACTTCATGTGGGGCCGGACACTGGGTACCAGTTGAGTGCAGAGCTGATTGAAAGAAACTGGGGGGCCAATACTTGTGCTGTTCTTGTTGCATCTCCGTCAAATCCAACGGGGACATTATTACCCCGTGCAGAAATGGAAAGAATTTATGAAGTAGTTAATTCGAAAGGCGGTATTCTGATTGTCGATGAAATTTATCAGGAACTGGTTTATGGTGGCGACAAATTTACTGCTCTTGATATCGGTGACGATATTTTTGTTATCAACAGTTTTTCTAAATATTTTGGAATGACCGGCTGGCGACTTGGCTGGCTTGTTGCTCCGGAATCGTATGTTGAGAATATTGACTGCCTGGCTCAAAATATCTTCCTGTCCTGTTCCGCTCCTGCACAATACGCTGCTCTGCAGGCTTTCAGCCCACAATGTATCGAGATAATGGAGGAACGTCGGCAGGCGTTCAGAGAGAGAAGGGATTTTCTTTTGCCTGCTTTAACAGAGATCGGGTTTGACATAGCTGTGAAACCGGAGGGAGCATTTTATCTTTATGCAGATTGTTCCAGGCTGACTGGAGACAGTTTTAAATTCTGTTATGATCTCCTGGAAGCCGAAGGTGTGGCGATAACACCGGGGAAAGATTTTGGCAGCAACAAACCTGAGCAACATATACGATTCGCTTATACCACCAGTATCGAGAAGATGGAAGAGGCGGTAAACAGACTGAAACGATTTATCGGTTAGTGATGGCTTCGTAAAAATATAAAGGATTCTGAAGGAGAAAAATTATGAATAACGCCCAAATTCTGGCAAAAAGTTTTGTAGACCTTGGTGTCAAGCGAGTCTTTGGCTTTTCTGGCGCAACAATTCTGCCCGCATTTCATGCCATTGGTGAATATGGGATCGATATTATAGTCGGAGCTAACGAACAGTCGTGTGCATTTGCTGCAGGAGGGTACTCCAGGGCGAGTAACGAGGTTGGGGTTGCGGTTGTTACATCGGGACCGGCGATTACAAATACTCTGACCGCGGTAGCAGATGCAAATGCAGATTCTATACCTCTGCTGGTTTTTGCGGGTCAGGTGGCTCAAACAAAGATGGGTACGGATGAATTTCAGACAATAAATGTTGCCAGTATTTTTGCTGATGCCGCCAAAAAGGTCATTTTGGTTAATGAATTACAAAACGTTGAAGAGATTGTAAAGGATGCGTATTTTCTGGCAAAGTCAGGAAAACCCGGCCCGGTAGTTATTGATTTCCCATACGATATCCAGCTTGCCGAAGGTGAATATCATGCCATAGCCCCTGCTCGGTTTCAGAACAAGTATGACGAGGAGCGACATCTTGGAGAAAACCAATGTCGCGAGTTCTTCGAACTTCTTCAAAAAGCCAAGCGGCCACTTCTTTATATTGGCGGTGGACTTAACTCTGAGGCGGCAAGTGAGCGAATCCGGGCTTTTAACAGGCGTTATCAGGTGCCATCGATATGGAGTTTGATGGGCAAGGGCATCCTGAACGAAAAAGGAGACTGGGCTCTTGGTATGTTAGGGATGTTTGGTGTTCCTGCTGCCAATATGGCGATTCAGGACACTGATCTCTTTGTGGCCTTTGGCATTCGCTGGGATGACAGGGTTTCACAAAAGGTGGGGGAGTCCGGGTTGGAAGCGGACATTGCCTACTTCGATGTAAACCCTGAAAAAGTCCAGGAAGTACGTTTTGCCCGCAGTCCAAAGTTTTCCTTTATTGGAAAGGCCGAGACGGCTCTTGATGACTTACTTAGATATGCAGAAGAGCATGATATCAAGTTGGATATAGGTGAGTGGCAGGACTACGCCCGGCAGTTGAAAAAAAATAATACTTTGAATTTCAACAGGGAATCAAAAAATATTTTGCAGGCTGAAGTTATGGAGTTGCTGTCGGGGCTTGTCACTGAGAATTGTAAAATTACTACCGGGGTCGGCAATCATCAGATGTTCGCCGCCCAATACCTTATAAGTCCATCACCTAAATCATTCATCACATCGGGCGGCTATGGGACGATGGGGTTTTCCCTGCCTGCTGCAATAGGCGCACAATACGCCAATCCGAATGATACCATAATCGCTATTGATGGTGATGGCAGTCTTTTGATGAATTTTGGAGAATTGTTCACCATCGGCAAATATGAATTGCCGGTGAAAGTGCTCCTTCTCAACAATCATGGCGACTGTATGGTGAGAAATGTTCAAGATCTCGTCTATGAAGGAAGTTATGTGGGTACCAAGAAAATCACATCGGTGAGTTTTGCGAATGTGGCTGGAGAAATGGGGTTTAAATTTCATCGGCGCGTTGAAGATCGTGCCGAATTAAAGAAGAGTCTTGAGGAGTTCATCGCTGCAGAAGGGCCTTCATTTCTTGAAGTTATGACCGATGTCGATGAAATGTTATACCCAAGAATTCCTGTCGGAAAGGGATATAACGACATGGTATTGGGGCCTTATATGGAGAAAGACTGAACCCTTATGATTTTAGCACCTTACATCTGAAACCCTGTCATAAAAAGCAAGAAAATTTGATCCACAGAGCCCATAGAGGACACCGAGGGGAGAAAAGATTCTCTTTTCTCTGTGTTCTCTGTGGTCTAAATAATCTTATTTCCTCTTATTGCCTTAATACTTGGAATTACCTCTAGATTATTCTTTATTCCTTCCACAACAGACTCTCTCGTTTGAGATTTTTATTTTTACGCAAGTTCAGGCTTCAAATAGAGAGATACGGTCGATTTAGCAGGCGTATCCAAAAAACTCATAGTTCCATGGGAATCCGTGTTGAGAATTGATTTCGTTCCATTGAGTAATCAATTTTATTTGAAAACACACTGGATTTCTCCCTTCGCTGGAGGGACACGAGTCCGACATTTCATTGGTGACACAATCCTATGAGGTTGTCAGAGAATTAACTCGAAATGCTTTATTAGAAAAAATGGTATGGATATTGTAATATAGAGTATAAACCTGAGTTTTGAATGTTAGATAAAGTCCTTCGCTAACTTTGAGTCATAAAAAACTAGAGGCAGATTAATTATGGCATCCATGAAAACAAAAGATAAAACAGTATTACGTAGTTTAGGTCTTGGCGGGTTCTTTGGTGGTGGTGCAGAAGGGATGGTGGATGTCAAAGATGGAAAAATTGTTCGTATCCGGCCCATGCGATATGGATGGAAGTATCAAAAGAAAGATGTCCGTCAATGGAAAATGTCTCGTGGAGACAAGTCCATTGAACCTGACTGGAAATCATTACCGGGCCCTTTTTCTCTGGCTTACAAGAAACGTGTCTACTCTGCCAATCGTATTCCATATCCACTCAAACGTGTGGACTGGGATCCCGAAGGTGAACGCAATCCTCAGAACCGTGGTAAAAGCAAATACAGACGAATTTCATGGGATGAAGCAAGTACACTTATTGCTAATGAAATTGAACGGATTCACGACACCTATGGCTTTTATGGTATTCTGATGCAGGGTGACGGGCACGGTGAGTGTAAAACTATAAATACCCCTCATGGACACTCCGGAAACCTCCTGGATCATATGGGTGGCTTTACCTTGCAGGTGCGCAATCCTGATAGTTGGGAGGGGTGGTACTGGGGAGCAAAACATGTGTGGGGGCAAGGTGTTCAGGGCAATATGTGGCCTGCTGCCAACACTGTTAAAGATGCCACAGAACATACAGAGATGATGCTTTTTTGGGGATGTGATCCTGAGACAACGCCCTGGGGCTTTACAGGCCAGTTTGCCAGCAAACTCTGTTATTTCTGGTCGGAAATTGGCATGAAACAGGTTTATATCTGTCCTGACTTGAATTACGGCGCCGCTATCCATGCTGATAAGTGGATACCGATCCTGCCAAACACGGATGCGGCACTGCAGCTTGCTATTATTAATGTATGGCTGTGTGAAGATCTCTATGACAAAGAATATCTTAGAACCCATGCTATTGGCATGGAGGAAGTTTCCGCTTATGTTCTTGGTGAGGAGGATGGGGTTCCGAAAACGCCAGCATGGGCATCAAAAAAATGTGGAGTGCCAGAATGGACAATTAAGGCACTGGCGCGTGAATTTGCAAGTAGTATCACTTCGATAGCTCATTACTTTGGCGGTGGATTTATCAGAGGGCCTTATTCCCATGAGCATGCCCGCCTGGAGGTGATCCTTTTAGCCATGCAGGGCCTGGGTGGTCCAGGGGTTCATCAATTGCAGTTGACCTATTTTGGTATGCCGCGAAAACAGAACCTGGCCGGCGGTGTCTGGAATCCTGAACTCGAAGAAAGATTGTCAATTCCGGTGATGTCCTCCATTACAGCGTGGCAGAAACAGGCACTGCCAAAGTGTCTGGTTCATAAAGCCATTGAGTCTGATGAACCGATTACATTTCGTGGTACTGGTGCAATTGAAGCTTTGCCCCATGATCAGTTCAATGAATATACCTACCCCATCCCTAAAGAGGAAGGGGGCAGTGAAATTCATATGATATGGACTGATACTCCATGCCGTATTACCTGCTGGAATGGAGGCAATGAAACCGAACTTGCCCTGCGGAATCCGAAAATTGAAACTATAGTGGCCCAACACCCCTGGCTTGAAAATGATTGCCTCTTTGCCGATATAATCCTGCCGGCTAATACCCTTATGGAAGTCGATGATATTGTAACTAATGTGCGCCAGGGGATATCTCAGCCAAATATTATGATTCAGGACAAAGCTATAGAACCCATTGGTGAATCGAAAAGTGATTTTGAAATCGTTGTTGAGGTAGCAAAAAAGGTGGGGCTGGAACAAGAACTTACTCAGGGATTATCGATTCAAGAGATGCAGGAAAGAATCTGGCACCACATGGGAGGGGAAAAACTTGTTACCTGGGAAAAACTGAAGGAGAAGAAATACTGGATGTACAGTACCGCCGAGGATTGGGAATCTGATCCCCCTGGGTTCAGGCAGTTTTATGAAGATCCTGAAAAACATCGATTGGGCACTAAAAGCGGGAAACTGGAACTCTATTCAGAAGCATTGGCACTTCGCTTTCCCGACGACAAGGAGCGACCGCCCATTCCCAAATGGATTGAAAAAAGTGTCATGCACGATGAGCGGCTTTCAAGCAGTCGCTCAAAAGTGTATCCGTTGCTGCTTATGTCCAATCACGGGCGCTGGCGGGTGCATTCACAGTGTGACGACATAACCTGGACTCGAGAGGTGGGAACCTGTAAGGTTACTGGATCAGACGGTTATAAATACGAACCCCTGTGGCTGCACCCTTCAGAGGCAGCTAAGCGTGGCATCAAACAGGGGGATATTGTAAAGATTTTCAATGAAAGGGGGATTGTACTGGCAGGAGCTTATGTGACTGAACGTCTCAGGG
>DAOVUU010000391.1 GCA_030632405.1 Desulfobulbaceae bacterium
AATGACATAAATCCCATATGTCGCACGAAGATCTGTGAGAAAACGAACTATATGCCCTTCACTGTTTGCCGGGTTGGTATTGATGGCTATCTCTTTTACAATGGTATATCCCACATCACGGGAAAATTTTCTGAAATCTTTCAGAGTTATAACCCGGATATTGGGGGTGTCATACCAGGAGTAGGGGAGTTGGTCATTTTTTGGAGCACTCCCAATGAAGAGAAGTTGCAGTCGAATAGAGTAGTGACCGAAGTTTGGAAAACTGACGATAACTCTCCTGCCTATCCTGGCGAGTGAAAAAAGGAGTTGTGCTGGCTCAAAAACCTGCTGCAGGGTCTGACTGAGGATCACATAGTCGAAGCTGCCGGTGGGATAATCATCGACCTCTTCACTCAAGTCACCCTGCAGTACGCTCAATCCCCGGGCAATACAGTGAGCGGCTTTTTCCTTATCCTGCTCTATCCCTGTACACTGTACCTGCTTGTTTTTTTCAAGCCAGGCGAGAAGATCACCATTACCGCATCCCAGGTCCAGCACCTTACTCTCGGGTTCTATTGTAGAACCGATGATCTGCAGGTCAAAACGGATTTTTTCTATATCAGGCGATACCATTGAGAAACCCTCCTATCAGGCTGGAGAGCCTGTCGTCAGGAATAAGAAAGGCATCATGTCCGCAGTCAGCCTCGATCTCGCAGGAACTGACATCCTGACCCGTACGTTTCAAGGTTTTTATCAATTCCTTTGCCTGGTATGTCGGATAAAGCCAGTCGGAAGTATAAGAAATTATAAGATATTTAATTTGATCTTGTTGGGAGTTATTTATAGGGCCGGATTCGCTCATCTGGTCCACAACATCGAAATAATCTGAAGCCTTGGTTATATAGAGCACTGAGTTGGCGTCAAAACGGTTGACAAATTTGTTACCCTGATGGCGCAGGTAACTTTCAATCTGGAAATCGGCATTGAACCCGAAAGAGAAAATTTCCTTGTCCTGGAGCCGTCTACCGAATTTGCGCCGCATTGCCTCGTCTGAGAGGTATGTCACATGTCCAACCATCCTGGCAACGGCAAGCCCCATATCCGGGCGAGTCTGGCCATAGTAACTGCCCTTGTTCCAGTTCGGATCCGCCATGATAGACTGCCGCGCAATCTCGTTAAATGCTATTGCAAGAGCCGAATGGCGCATTGTTGTGGCGATCGGGATTGCTGCACGGACCATCTCGGGATACTGAACACACCACTGGAGGACCTGCATACCTCCTACCGATCCACCAATTACAGCATGCAGTTGAGAAATACCCAGATGATCCAGGAGGGTTTTCTGGGTATCTACCATGTCCCTTATGGTTACCATGGGGAAACTAAGAGCATAGGGACTGTCTGTTTCAGGATTAACTGAACCCGGGCCCGTTGAGCCCATACAGCTGCCAAGAATGTTGGGACAGATGATAAAATACTTGTCTGTATCAATACCTTTGCCAGGCCCGATCATGGATTCCCACCACCCCTGCTTTTCTTCTTCTCCTTTTTCCCGGTAGTATCCTGCTGCATGGGAATCTCCAGAAAAGGCGTGGGTCAGAAGTATACAGTTATCTTTCTCTTTTGTCAGGGTACCATAGGTTTCGTAGGCAATGGTCACCGGGCCAAGTTCGGCACCGCTTTCAAGTACAAGCTTCTGGGGTGGATGGGCAAAGCTGTAGTACTGTTTTTCGACTTTGCCCACAGAAGAACGATTATGGTTAGTTGCTCTGTTCAATTGCCTGTTTGATGTCTGCTGTTATATCATCAATATGTTCAATTCCAATAGAAAGCCGGATCATACCTTCATCTATCCCTCCTGCCTGTAACTGCTTCGCCGATAACTGTGAATGGGTGGTGGAAGCCGGATGAATGGCAAGAGACTTTGCATCGCCCACATTTGCCAGATGAGATATAAGGCTCAGTGAATCGATGAATTTTCTACCGGCCTCCAGGCCACCTTTTATCGCGAAGGCAACCATTCCGCCAAAACCGTTTTTGAGATATTTAACTGCATTTTCATATCCCGGAGAACCAGGAAGGCCGGGATATTGTACCCAGTCAACCCCGGGATGTTCATTAAGAAAATGCGCAACTTTTAAACCGTTTTCACAGTGTCGCTCCATTCTCAGGCTCAGTGTTTCAATGCCCTGCAGGATAGCCCAGCTGTTATCAGGAGAGATACAGGCACCCAGGTTTCGAAGAGGTACAAGTCGCATACGCAGAGCAAAGGCGACAGGATTAAGGTCGCCCAGATCATGTGCGTACCGCAGCCCGTGATATGATTCATCGGGTTCATTGTAGAGCGAGAATTTCGGATCAGTCCAGTCAAACTTGCCGCTGTCTATGGCTATTCCGCCAATAGAGGTACCATGTCCGCCAATCCATTTTGTCAGAGAGTGGATGACAATATCCGCGCCATGTTCAAGTGGCCGTAATATACTTGGCGGTGTAAAAGTGGAATCAACGATAAGGGGCAGATTATGGCTCTTTGCAATTTCTGCCAATCCTTCCAGGTCGGTCATGTTGAGGGCCGGGTTCCCTAGAGTTTCACAGTAAAGAGCCCTGGTCTTTTCGTTGATCGCGGCTTCAAAGTTGGCAAGGTCAGAAGGGTCAACCATGCGCACCTTTATACCGAATTGCGGTAGAATTGAATTGAACTGGGAAAAAGTGCCCCCGTAGAGATTGTTCGTCGAGACGACTTCATCGCCCTGCTGGCAGATATTGATGATGGTATAAAAGATAGCAGAAGTTCCTGATGAGAGAGCCAGGGCAGCTGCGCCGCCTTCCAGTTGTGCCATTCTCTGTTCAAGAATATCCTGGGTCGGGTTGCCAATTCTGGTGTAGATATTGCCCAGTTCTTTCAGGGCAAAAAGATTTGCCGCATGTTCACTGTTTTTGAACATATAACCCGTTGTTCTATATATCGGGACAGCTCTTGACAGTGTCTGCTGATCGATTGTCTGGCCTGCATGCAGAGCTTTTGTTTCAAAATTCATAGTTTCTCCTGTTTGTTCATTTTTCAAAATAAAGACAGCTACTGCTTAG
>DAOVUU010000153.1 GCA_030632405.1 Desulfobulbaceae bacterium
GTATATTACGAACCGGGCAGCATGAAGGCCGAATTTTGCAGGCGTGGGGCTATCGCCACTATGTTGTTTTGTAAGGAACAGGGCGTACCGATGCAACAGTGCGGAAAACTCCTTGTTGCCACCGATGACGTTGAGCTTGGGCGTATGGCAGATCTGGAAAGGAGGTGTACAAAAAATAGTATCGAAATCCACAGGTTATCAGAAAATGAGTTAAAAAAAAGGGAACCCCGTATTACTGGAATAGGGGCTCTTTTTGTACCTGCCACCGGGATTACGGATTTCCATGAAATTTCGTCACGTATGGTGGGAATGTTCATTTCTCTAGGTGGTCTGGTTAAAACGGGTAAGACTGTTACGGAGATAAGAGAAACTGGGGATGGAATAGAGGTTCGAACATCCGGCAATGAACAGTTTAATACTCGTTATCTCATAGCATGCGGTGGACTGGGCGCTGATCGTATCGCCAGGATGACAGGTATTGATATCGATTTTCAGATCGTGCCCTTTCGAGGTGAGTACTATCAGCTTCCAGCCCAATATAATACAATTGTTAACCACCTGGTGTATCCAATTCCAGACCCGGACTTACCGTTTCTGGGTGTGCACCTGACTCGTATGATCGATGGCTCGGTAACCATTGGCCCGAATGCCGTTCTGGGTTGGAAGCGGGAAGGATATGGTCGTTTCAACCTGGATTTGAAAGACAGTTTCGAAATGTTGCGATTTCCAGGGTTCTGGAAGATTATCACCACACATTTGAAGTCAGGCCTTAGCGAAACTAAGGACTCTTTCTATAAACCAGGTTATCTCAAACGTGTACGAAAATACTGCCCTGAGCTTACTGTAGCAGATTTGTATCCCTATCCAGTCGGCATTCGAGCGCAGGCAGTAAAGCGAGACGGCACACTGGTGCATGACTTTTTGTTTGCTGACCTCAGGTGTCTTTGCGGTGTGTGCAATGCGCCGTCACCGGCGGCCACATCTGCCATTCCTATCGGCGAATATCTCTGCCAGAAGGTTTCAGAAAAATTCAATTTATGACGGGCTCGTAAAATTGAGTTATTTTTCTATGAGAAGATTACCACGAACTCAGGCCGATATAGATGATATTGGTACGTGGGTAAAACATAAGAAATATCTGTGCAGCCATTGTGATGCCGGTTGTTGTAGACTCCCGGTGGAAGCAAAGAGTGGAGATCTTATCCGTATGGGCTTGATGGACGAGTTTGAGTTGGAGGACAGCCTCAAACATGTTGCCAGACGGTTGATTAAAGCAGGTGTTATTGAACACTTCCATTCCAGATCGGGGACGTTCACTCTTTCAAGAATGGCCAATGGCGACTGTTTGTATCTAGATCAAAAGACCAGGCGTTGCACTATGTATACCAAAAGACCAGATACCTGTCGTAATCATCCACAGATTGGCCCTCGACCGGGTTATTGTGCATTCGGTTTTAAGTGACGGGCTCTGCACGCAACCGAAAGTTGTCGGTTTTCAGTGTGCAGTTATCGGTCACTGACAGCTACACACTGAAAACTGATAACTAAAAATATTGCCATAATATCTCGGTGATACGGTAAACGATTTTCTTGTTTTTATGACAGGGTTTCTGGAGTAAGGTACTGATATGAAGTCAATATTGACCCCGGGATAGGGTTTAACTGTGTTTCTTGACATAGTCAGGGTTTAAGATGTGGCCGATACCAGGACCTTCAGGGAGGATCAAATATCCGTCCTCAATACGTTCCGGTGGGCTGAGGAGTTCTGCACGCCAGTCAACCTCGCCCCAGGCGTATTCCAGTATGTAAAAATTGGACAGTGTCGAGGCGGCCTGGGCCGATGCTGCTGTAGCAACGGGCCCTGCTGGATTATGGGGAGAGACCATAATCTGGTTTATTCGTGCTGATTCTGCCACCCTGCACAGTTCAGAAATACCGCCCACATGTTTTACATCGGGCATGATTACATCGACACTGTGGTTCAGTATCAAGTCCCTGAATCCTTCGACGGCGAACAGGTTTTCGCCGGATGCTGTGGGCATGGGTATATGGCGCCTGATTTCGGCAAGTTGATCAGGAAATTGATCACTGACAGGCTCTTCAAACCAGAATAGATCAAGGTCCTGCATAGCCTTCGCCACAATCATTGCTTCTGCAGCATCAAACCTGCTGTGACAGTCAACGGCTAGCTCAATATCCGGACCTATGGCATTACGCACAGCCTGGACACGCCTAACGCCTTGCTGCCAACTGGCATGGATTCCGGTTTTTCTTCGGTCCCAACTGTTAAGTTCATCGAATGGAGCTATTTTCAGCGCTTTGAAACCCTGAGAAGCAGCGGTAACAGCAGCTCTTGCGAAGCCATCGGGAGTCCTGTTTTCGACATGTCGGTTAATGTTGGCATAAAGCAGCAATTTTTGACGCAAACTACCTCCGACCAGAGTATGAACCGGAACCTCAAGCTGACGCCCCCACAGGTCCCATAATGCCTGCTCGATGCCACTCACTGCAGTTTGCTCCAGGTGGCCGAAATGAGGACGGTTAATCATATTCCATAAGGCACGAATAGATTCGATTTCCTGTCCTTTAAGTAGTTCACCCATCTGCCTGACGAGCTCTACGACAAGAATATCATTCTGGCTGTGACTTATTTCCCCAAGTCCTGTAAGACCTTCTTCAGTGTGAACCTGGACAAAAACCCAGTCACCGCGGCTATTAACCTTTATAATGATCGCTTCGATTTTTTTTATCCGCATCTGCCATATCCTCTGAGTGTTATTTTACTGTCTTATCTCGTTTTCGGTCACGGATCAGGGTAAAACTAACCGTTCCAACAGCCAGGAGAATAAATGTCAGACAAATAGGGTGTTTGAAAAATACAAGGGCGTTATCTCCAATTATAAGGGACTGGCGAAGAGCAGTTTCAAACTTGTAGGCCAAAAGAAATGCAATAACCATCGGTGCGACTGGTATAGAGAATTTTCTCATGATGTATCCAATGAGACCGAAAAAAATCATTATACCTACATCAAAAAGGCTTGAGTTTGGCGCATACGCACCGATAAAACAGGTGACCATGATAATCGGATATATAATATGTCGAGGAAATTTAGTTATCATCCGGCCGATTTTTTCAGCAAGAAAAAAACCAATGAAAAAATAGATTGCAATGGCAATCAGTCCCGATGCAAATATGCCATACACGAGCGCTGTCTGTTGAGTGAAGATGTTTGGCCCCAGTTCCAGCCCATGGATGAGGAATGCACCCATTATAATAGCTGCATCGGTACTGCCGGGAACTCCCAGGGTAAGCATGGGCATCAGGTTTGCTCCGCAGACAGCGTTATTTGAGGCTTCCGCTGCCGCCACTCCCTCCAGAGAACCTTTACCAAATTTTTCAGGATGTTTTGAAAAACTTTTTACCTGGCCGTATGCAATCCAGGGTGCCACAGCGCCTCCTAAACCAGGGAGCACCCCTATGACCTGACCCACCACATAAGAGATACCTGTTGCCGGCAGTATGCTTTTGAACTCCCGTACTGTTAAGCGACTGTCATCCGGGTTGCCGGTCTGTGGTGCAACACTCATGCTGGTTGCTGACATTTTCCGTTCAATCTGTACCAGTACCTCTGAAACAACAAAAACACCCACCAGTACCGGTATGACATCAAGGCTTTTCTCCATTTCTGTAATACCAAAAGAAAAACGAGGTGTAGCCTGCAGGGGATCCAGGCCGATTGTTGCAATCAATAAACCGAGAGCTGTAGAAAATAAGCCTTTCAGCATAGAGTTTCCGGTAATAGTGCTGATCAGGGTAAGGGAAAAAAATAGAACCCCACTCATTTCCACAGGACCGAATGCGTAGACGATTTTTGCAACATATACCGTGCCGAAAATCAACACAAAATCACTGGCCAGATCGCCAAGTGCAGAGGCTGTTACGGCAGTTTTCAGTGCTTTTCCCTGTTTTCCCTGCTGGGTAAGCGGATATCCATCCAGTTGAGTACAGGCTGCAGCCGGACTTCCCGGGGTATTCATAAGGATGGCAGGAATAGAACCTCCGTAATTGCCGGACTTGTGGATAGCGTACAGCATCGATATACCGGCAAGAGGGGACATATGAAAGCTGAAAGGGATCAGTAAAACCATGCCGACCACAGCGGTCAGTCCCGGTGTTGCACCAAGAAGAAGGCCGACAACAGAGCCCAGGACCACGCCAAGAAGCACATCCAGTTGTGAGAAAATTGCTACGAAGGCATCGGCCAGCAACCCAAGTTGATACATGAACTACTCTCCTGTTTACAGAATTTCGATAAGTGAAAATAGTCGGCGGTCAGTTAAGTATCCCCACGGGGATAGAAAAAGTCCCAAATTTTTGCTTTTATGAGATTGTTAAGTTAGCGGCCTCAAAAACCATAAAAAAAGTCGATGGAACCTCGCGGCATCATCATATGAAATATCCTGCCGAAAACAAAATAGAGACTCCCGGCAGAGCCGGCGGAAATGAGAATCATCAGCCACCATCGTTGTTCTCCAAATATGCGAAGCAACAGCAGGGTACCCAGGAACGTTGGAAGCAGGTACCCGAAAAGTGTAATGAGCCACAGATACAGGGTCGAAATTGCGAGGACTCCAAGTACCCTCAGTTTTGCATCTCTGGGGAGTTCCGATACTGTTTTTTCGGAAGCGGGTTTCCAATATGAGAAGAAAAGCATTGCGATACCCAGCAGTCCGATAAAACCTGACACCAGGTAAGGAAATGAACGCGGGTTCAGAAGCGGTTCGGCGTACATGCCGAGCGTGTAAAGTTCTACATATCCAGGGATTAACCAGAGAATGAGCAGCAGCGAAATTAGCACCATAAAAAGACCTAATCTCGCTTCTCTTCCATGCATAACAGGCTTCATACAATACCTTTGGAAAAATATTTATGGCTACCTTGAAAAGGTACCCCTATGTTTTTCTGTCGGGCTCAGGATAAGGTGCAGCGATACCGGCAGCTGCACCTTAAGCAGAGTTCACTTCCTATTTTGCGAGTTTTTCTGCCAGTACACCATAATTGGTGATATCTTTTTTGACGGCATCCATGAATGTTTGTGGATCCCAGCCCAGCGGGATAAATCCCAGACCTGCCACGATTTTTTTGTATGCTTTGTGGTCAGTGGCTTTCTTAAATGCTTCGTAGAGGACTTGAATACGCTCATCAGAAACACCGGCAGGTGCACCGATACCGAAAAGGCCGTGGGCATTCATTATGTTGTATCCCTGTTCATCAAAGGTGGGGACATCAGGAAAAGCCGGATCACGCTGGGGGTATGCCATCCCCAGACCTTTTATTTTGTCCGGTACGGAAAGGGCTAGAAAACTGGCAAAAAATGCGAGGTCTACGTGTCCACCAGCGACAAGATTTCGGGTTTTTGCACCGCCCACATTGGGTACTTCGGTCATCTTAATACCGGTGGTACGCATCAGATCCAGACCGTTTGCGTGGTTGAAACTACCACGGCCGGTATGGGTCCATTTCAGTTTACCGGGATTTGCTTTGGCATAGTCCACAAGTTCTTTAAGAGAGTTGAATGGAGAATCCGCTGGCACGGCGAGAATGCAGGTCAGTGCATTTAAGGCGATAACAGGTTTGAAATCTTTAAGGAAATCAAAAGGCATTTTCATCAAGTACTGACCAAAGGTCATCTCGGAGTTTCCCCATCCCAGTGCAAGGGTGTAGCCGTCGGGTTTTGAGTCGGCAACGAATTTAGGTCCCAGCAAACCCTGGGCACCAGGCTTATTGACAATAACCAGCGGCTGGTTGTTTAAATATTCTGTTACTGTTGCGGCGAGAGCCCTGGCATTCATGTCGGTCCCCCCCCCTGGATTGTAGCCCACAACAACGTATACCGGTTTTGAGGGAAACTCTTCTCCCCCTACAGCTGTACTTGCACCCAAGGCAAGCAGGCAGGCAAAAATGATTAACATCGGCATAAGTTTTCTCATAATACTCCTCCATTTATTAATAAGGGTTAGGATTGTGACTATCAATCATCTGCCCTTTTCTCGATGATTGAAAATATCCTGAAAGCAGGTTGAACACAGCAGTATTACGACAACCTGTTCAGGTTTTCTGACTTGTCAAAAACGGTGAGATAATCTTCAAGTGCATTCTGACAGTGGACTCGGAAAATTTTTTCAAGTTTATCCGGATCTTTGGCACGTAATGCCTCGATAATCTTATGGTGTTCACTGCTGACCACCTTCGGTCGACCGGAATCAAAACCCAGTGTAGCACGAAGTCCTCTGATGAGTGAGGCTTGTGAATTCAATACCTTGACGGCTTCGGGATTGTCTGCGTAGGCATAGATCTTATCATGGAATTTGAGATTGATCA
>DAOVUU010000026.1 GCA_030632405.1 Desulfobulbaceae bacterium
CTCCAAAAAAGCGATAGGGAAAAGAGCCGCCGCACTGATTCCCGACAACAGCTCGCTGCTCATCAATATCGGTACAACAACTGAACAGGTCGCCCATTCTCTCAAGGATCACCGGGGACTGCTGGTAATTTCCAACAATGTCAATGCGGTTGCCATTATGAAGGATTTCCTCGGCATAGAACTGATTATAGCCGGTGGACAGGTTCGCCGTTCAGATGGAGGCATTATCGGCGTCGCTGCAGTAGACTTTATCAATCAGTTCAAGGTTGACTATGCAGTCATAGGTGTCTCGGCCATCGACGAGGACGGCTCCCTGCTCGATTACGATTTCAGAGAAGTTCGTGTAGCCCAGGCAATCATAGAAAATGCACGCCATATTATTCTGGTAGCCGACAGGATGAAACTCGAACGTAACGCTCCAATTCGAATCGGTCATATCTCCCAGGTCAACACAATAGTTATTGATGGTGAACTTCCGCAAAAGCTCAAAACTGCCTGCAGAGAACATGATGTTGATGCGGTTATTATCGACAAATAGCAAAGCTGTTAAAAAAGATGGCGTTGTAAAAAAAATCTCAAATTTTTCTATTTTCATTTGAAAGCATATTTATTTTCAGTTTACCGCCTTGCAAGTTTTCACTTGAAACTTATTGTTACAAAAAACGAAACTCACCTATAATAGAAAAACAATTATCAACTTACATACAGTTATGAAATCTCCAGTCTTTGATCTCGCCATTATCGGCGGCGGTATAAACGGCACAGGCATTGCCAGGGACGCCGCAGGTCGTGGTTTATCTGTCTTTCTCTGTGAGCAGAACGACCTGGCCAGTGGCACGTCATCGGCCAGCACCAAGCTTATTCACGGAGGGTTGCGCTATCTCGAACATTATGAATTCCGTCTGGTAAGGGAGTCGCTCAAGGAGCGAGAAGTACTTCTCAATGCCGCCCCGCATATTATCTGGCCGTTGCGCTTTATACTCCCCCACCATAAGGGATTGCGCCCATCCTGGCTGATACGGCTTGGCCTTTTTCTCTACGATCATATCGGCGGCAGAAAAATACTGCCGGGAACAAGCAGTGTAAACCTGGCCACAGACGAAGCCGGGACATCACTTAAGGGCAACTATGAAAAAGGTTTCGAATATTCCGACTGCTGGGTGATGGACAGCCGTCTTGTCGTCCTCAACGCTCAGGATGCTGCCGCAAAAGGAGCCGATATACGAATCAGAACCCAACTCATCTCCGCTGAACGTGCCGGAGGAATCTGGACCTTAAAAATTCTCGACAAAAACAGCGCCAAAGAAAGTACGGTCAAAGCCCGGGTGCTCGTCAACGCAACTGGTCCCTGGCTTGACACTCTCCTTCCCCATATTTCCCATACCAGGACTGCGGAACATATTCGCATGGTGAAAGGGAGCCATATACTTGTTAAACAGCTCTTTGATCATGAGCGAGCCTATATCTTCCAGAACGACGACGACCGTATTATTTTTGCAATACCCTTTCAAAACAAGTTCACCCTCATCGGTACCACAGACGTGGACTACCATGGTAACCCTGATGAAGTAAAGATTGACTCCGAGGAGATCAGTTATCTCTGTGAGGCTGCAAGTGAATATTTCATCACACAGATTGGTCCTGAAGATGTGGTCAGCAGCTACTCGGGAATCCGCCCTCTTTTTGATGACGGTAAAAGCGATGCAAAAGCTGCCACCAGAGATTATGTTCTCAAGCTCGACACGGGAGATGATGAAGCTCCGCTGCTGTCCATCTATGGAGGTAAAATCACCACCTACAGAAAACTTGCAGAGTCAGTGCTTAAAAGACTCGCACCGTTCCTCCCCGAAATGCAGGCGATCTGGACTGAAACAGCCAATCTGCCGGGCGGAGACTTTTCGCCTGACGGGTTTACCAGTGAGGTAAACAAACTTATAGCAACCTGCCCGGCTATCTCAACCGAACATGCAACCCGCCTTATCAGGACATATGGAACCTGCGGCCATGAAATGACACAACATATTCAAACAACAGAACAGCTGGGCACCCATTTTGGCCACCAGCTCTATAGTTTTGAGGTCGATTATCTGCTCTCCCGCGAATGGGCGCAATGTGCTGAAGACGTGCTCTGGAGACGAACCAGAATGGGTCTCTTTCTAAGTCCTGAGGAAACAGTGCAGCTGGAAAACTATATACATCAAAAAATTTCTGGATCACCAACAGCACAATCATAGCCTATAAAGCTATCACTCAAAGAGGAATACAATGGCTACTCATATTCTCGCAATTGACCAGGGGACAACTTCCAGCCGCGCAATAATCTTCAACGATCAGTTTGAAATAGTAGCTCAGGCGCAACAGGAGTTTGAGCAGTTTTTTCCACAGTCAGGCTGGGTAGAACACGATCCAGAGGAAATCTGGTCCAGTACCCTTTCCACCTGCAGACAGGCACTGAAACAATCGGACCTCTCTCCTTCAGATATTGCAGCAATCGGCATAACCAATCAGAGAGAAACCACCATCATCTGGGATAGAGAGACGGGAAAGCCCGTCTATAAAGCCATCGTATGGCAGGATCGCAGAACAGCAGACTTTTGCCGGAAATTAAGCAGACAGGGTAATGATCAAATTATTACCTCTAAAACCGGACTCCTGCTCGACTCCTATTTCTCCGGGACTAAAATCAAATGGATACTCGACAATGTGGAGGGAGCAAAAGAAAAAGCAGAAAAAGGGAAACTCGCTTTCGGAACAGTTGACACCTACCTCCTCTGGCGGCTGACCGGTGGTAAACAACACGCAACAGATGCAACAAATGCATCCCGTACCATGCTGTATAATATTCACGAGAATATGTGGGATGAGGAACTCCTGCAGCTCCTTGATATTCCTTCATCACTTCTACCCGAAGTAAAGGACTCTTCTGCTGACTTTGGTATAACTGAAAAATCACTTTTTGGCAGTGCTGTCCCCGTTCGCGGTATTGCCGGAGATCAACAGGCAGCCCTGGTCGGTCAGGCATGCTTTGAACCCGGAATGATCAAATCCACCTATGGTACCGGCTGCTTTATTGTTCTTAATACCGGTAATCGGGCTGTAACTTCTGACAATAAACTGCTCACCACTATCGGTTATCGATTAAACGGCGTGACAACCTACGCCCTCGAGGGCTCTATCTTTGTAGCCGGTGCCGCCGTCCAGTGGATGCGGGACGCAATGGGACTTATTAAAACCGCCTCCGAAACCGGCACACTCGCCAGACAGGCCGATGACAACCAGGATGTCTACCTTGTCCCCGCCTTTACCGGGCTTGGGGCACCCCACTGGGATCCCGATGCCAGGGGAGCAATCTTCGGTATCACCCGCGCAACAGGCCCCGCCGAACTTTCACGGGCAGCGCTTGAATCTGTCTGTTACCAGACCAGAGACCTTCTTGAGGCGATGCGGGGAGACTGGGCAGAGATGGGGAAAACCGTACTGCGGGTAGACGGTGGCATGGTTGCCTCAAACTACACCATGCAGTTCCTGGCAGACATCCTCAATGCCCCGGTGGATCGGCCATCGGTATTGGAGACAACGGCAGTCGGTGCAGCTTATCTCGCCGGACTATATGAAGGAATCTTTCCGCCCCCCGAAAAACTCGGTGGTACCTGGAAACGTGATACGCGTTTTGAACCATCTCTTGCGAAAGATTTGAGAATCAAAAAGTATGACGGCTGGAAGGATGCTATAGCAAGAACCTTGAGCAGATAACTGTTTGATATTCCATTGCCTGCTGAGCACGCTCGACCTCGATTTACAGGTATTATCATGACCAGCAAAATATATTGTTAAAATCAGTATAATGGGGTAATTCCTTAATGAAGAGTCATGCAGTGCATGGCTGAGATGTCATTTCTTTAATGCTCACTAAGAACACAAATACCTGTCATCTCACACTATGCCAAAGCCCGAATGTGAATATGTATTGTTCTGTTAATCAGGTCTGCTCATGAAAATAAGATCCACCGGTCATCCAGCCGGCACGACTCCAACCAATACCATCTCACCGGAAAATGCAGCTAAGGCATATTCTAAGACTGCAGCCGCTGGTACTATTACCGATACGATCTCTATCCTGGGGATTCCTGAAACGGAAATGACCCTGAAGGTGCGTCAGGCCATTATGACTCTGATGGAGGAAGTTGACAAACTTCGTCGTTCAGTGGACGGTATGAGCAAGCGACTGGCTGCCGCTGAAAAACTGGCAGACCAGGACTCCTTACTTCCAATCTATAATCGCAGGGCATTTATTCGGGAACTGACAAGGATGAAAGCTTCCGCTGAAAGGTATAATAGCAACGCCAGTCTGGTCTATATCGATCTTGATAATTTTAAGGAAGTGAATGACACGTATGGACATCGGGCTGGAGACCACGTATTGCTGGAGCTTTCCCAGAGGTTGGTGGCCAGCGTCCGTGAGACTGATATTGTTGGCCGATTGGGCGGAGATGAATTTGGATTGATCTTATCGCACACCAACCAGGATGCCGCAGCAATCCTGGCAATCCGCCTGCCACAGGAATTAAAGGATAATCCCATCACATGGAATGGAACTCCATTAGAAGTCGGCATGTCCTATGGCATCGTGATGATTGAGCCAGGCTTAGATGCGCTGGATACTATGGAGCTGGCTGATGATGAAATGTATCAGCAGAAGCAGAAAAAAAACCTGTAAGATCAACAAAATATTATCTGATTACCACTAATCTACAGCTTATTACGAAAAATTGGATATTTGTCGGGCTTGCCTCCGGTCAAAAATCACTTATCTTGTTTTAGAAAATAGTCACATTGAATCATGTATTTCCTTTACTTCATGATGTTATTATCTATACATATCTAAATACAAACACAAACCAGACGATCGCCAGTGCGAGTCCACCCCACAACGGAGCACCAAAAAAAGCCAGCCAGGCGAAATTGATAAAACCGGTGCCAAGCCAGGCAATAAACAGTCTGTCACCACGTGTAGTGTCCAGGCCCAATATGCCGTTCCTTGGATTCCCGCCGGGGCTGTAATGTTCCCATACGCCCATGGCAACAATCGATAAGAACAAAACTATGAAGAAAGCTGCTGTTGGCCAGGTCCAGGCCATCCAGGATAAACCCATGTCATTAAACCCTCCCGAGAGCAAAGCCTTTGGCGATATAGTTACGAACAAAATATATTACGACCGCACCGGGAATAATAGTCAGCGATCCCGCCGCAGCCAACAACCCCAATTCGTAACCCGAGCTGCTTGCAGTCCGCGTCATTGTCGCTGCGATCGGCTTGGCATCGACCGAGGTCAACGTTTTCGCAAGCAGCAGTTCAACCCATGAATACATGAAACAGAAAAACATGGCTACTCCTATACCGGCAGCTATGGTCGGAATAAAAATACGTATAAAAAATCTTGAAAACGAATATCCATCGAGATAAGCGGTTTCATCCAATTCTTTTGGAATGCCGGACATAAAACCTTCAAGTATCCAGACTGTGAGCGGAATATTAAACAGACAGTGTGCCAATGCCACGGCTATATGGGTATCAAACAGACCAATTGCTGAATACAGCTGGAAAAACGGCAGTGCAAACACCGCCGGCGGTGCCATGCGGTTGGTCAGCAGCCAGAAAAACAGGTGCTTGTCACCGAGAAAGCGGTAACGTGAAAATGCGTAAGCCGCCGGCAGCGCCACCGACACCGAGATCACGGTGTTGATCACCACGTAGATAATCGA
Organism: Desulfobulbaceae bacterium; assembly: GCA_030632405.1. Classification (GTDB taxonomy): domain Bacteria; phylum Desulfobacterota; class Desulfobulbia; order Desulfobulbales; family Desulfocapsaceae; genus Desulfomarina. The sequence goes on from DAOVUU010000026.1 coordinate 5,764, forward strand.
ATTGATATAGCCGTTATACCAGGTCGGGTCGGTAAAGATAACCTTATAGTTAGCCAGCGTAAACTGTTGCGGGAAAAAGGAAAACCCGCCGAGTATTTCGCCTGTGGTCTTGAATGACATGGCAAGCAGGCCGTAAATCGGTAACATCAAAAAAAGGATATACAGTGCCGGAACCAGCCATTTTCTTGGATGAATCATATTACTGTTCCTCGTTACGCATCATAAGAGTATAGAACACCCAGCAGATCAGCAAAACCACCAGGAAATAAACCAGGGACATAGCTGCCGCCGGCCCCAGGTCAAACTGACCAAGCGCAATCTTCACCAGATCTATTGACAGAAATGTTGTGGTGTTGCCGGGACCACCACCGGTTAACACAAACGGTTCGGTATAGATCATAAAGCTATCCATGAAACGCAACAGAATAGCGATGGTCAGAACCCGCTTCATCTTCGGCAGCTGAATGTAGCGGAATATTGCCCAGCGGCTGGCGCCATCGATATTCGCGGCCTGGTAATAATCATCGGGTATAGAACTCAAACCCGCGTAACAGAGCAGCACAATCAACGAGGTCCAGTGCCACACATCCATAAGCACGGTAGTCAGCCAGGCGGCCACCGGCTGCCGGGTAAAATTGTAATCAATGCCCATTGAATTCAGGGTATAGCCCAGCAGGCCGATATCGGGCAGTGCGAAAATATTCCACATGGCACCAACCACGTTCCATGGAATCAGCAACGGCAACGCCATTAACACCAGGCAAACCGACACCCACGGACCTTTACGCGGCATGGTCAGTGCAACGCCGATGCCGAGTGGCACCTCAATCGCCAGGATCATCCCAGTAAACATCAGTTGACGTTGAAAAGCATCGTGGAAGCGCTCCGAACGCAATACCTGTTCGAACCAGGTGGTGCCCTCCCAGAAAAACACGTTGTTGCCAAAGGTTTCCTGGAAGGCGTAATTGACCACCGTCATCAGCGGAATAAATGCATTGAAGGCAACCAGCAGCAATACCGGCGCCACAAGCCACCAGGCTTTTTGATTCAATGTTTTATTCATTGGAACTTCCCCCTACAACCCAGTCGTCACAATAAATTCGTGTCTGATTAGGGTTGAATTGGATTTTCGGACTTTCTGTCGGTATCAGGTGACCTTCGTCAACCACCATTTTGATCACTTCAGACTCATGTTTCACGGTGATCACCTGATAACGACCAAGATCTTCGATCTTTTCAATGATAACCGGGATGCCGTCATCTGCGAATTCAACAAACTCCGGTCGAATACCGACTTCAATATTACCGCTCAAATCGCTGCCGACAGGATAAGCGGTGTTGAGAGGAATATTATGAAAAACAGGCTGTCCCCCGTCAATTCTGCAGGGCAGAAAATTCATCCCCGGTGAACCTATGAAATAACCGACAAATTTATGATTTGGCCTGTTAAACAGTTCCACCGGAGTACCTACCTGTACCACTGCCCCGTCATACATAACCACTACCTTGTTAGCAAAGGTCAATGCCTCTACCTGATCGTGGGTGACGTAAATCATGGTTATGCCAGTCTGTTGATGTAATTCTTTCAATTTTGAGCGGAGTTGCCATTTCAGGTGTGGATCAATAACCGTCAATGGTTCATCGAACAGGATCGCATTGACATCAGAACGTACCAGTCCCCGACCCAGTGAAATTTTCTGCTTACCGTCTGCAGTCAGGCCGGATGCCCGTTTGTTAAGATTAGCGGTCAAATCCAGCATCTCCGCAATCTGATCGACGCGCTGTTTTACAGCGGTTTCCTCCATCCCCCGGTTGCGCAGCGGAAATGCAAGATTGTCAAATACTGTCATGGTGTCGTAGACCACGGGAAACTGAAACACCTGAGCAATGCGTCTCTCTGACGTGGGCAGATTTGTCACATCCTGATCGTCAAAATAGACTTCACCTTCGGAAGGCGTCAGCAGTCCGGAAATGGTATTCAACAGTGTTGTCTTGCCGCATCCTGAAGGACCCAGCAGAGCATAAGCACCTCCATCTTCCCATATTTGATTTACTTCTTTAAGCGCATACACCGGCTCCTGCCCCTTGGGGGGTGGATAGGCATGCTGTACATTTTTAAATCTGATTGTTGCCATGTTACAACCTGTCTGAATTCGTAATGTCGGTCTGATCGGACGAAGATGGGTGTTGTTCGATAAGCTGATTATCTGCTCCGAAATACATACAGTGGTCAGCATTAAAGACGAAACGAGCCTTTTCACCAAATTGGTAGGAATGGATGCTCCGGGTTTCACAGACCCAGATGTTGCCTTCCACATTCATGCGAATAATGGACCCTGAGCCACTGATCTCAGCAATTTGAACAATGCCGTCGACTTCAACCCCCTGACCTTCAGGTAACAGGTGATGAGGCCGCAGGGCAATCTTGTAATTACCATCAGGCAGGGATACCAACTGTTCAGGCACTTTCCAGGAAACAGTGTCGCCCAGATAAGCCATTTCCCCCTGTTTCTTAATAACAGCAGTGTTAATCGGCGGATCTGAGAATACCTGGGCACTTTCCATCGTGGCAGGTTTTCGATAAATCGAGGCAGTCCGGCCAAACTGAACGACGCACCCTTCTTTCAGTGTTGCGGTGTGCCCACCCAGCATCAGAGCTTCGAGTGGCTCACTGGTGGCGTAAACCACAGTTGCGCCCGTGTCAGCAAACAACCTGGGTAATTCGTCACGTAGTTCTTCACGCAGTTTATAATCAAGATTGGCTAACGGTTCGTCCAGTAAGACGAGTTCGGTACCTTTGACAAGTGCTCTTGCTAAAGCCGTTCTCTGTTGTTGACCTCCTGACAGTTCACTGGGCAGACGGTTGAACATAGGTGTCAGTTTTAAGAGATCACCAATGTGGTGTACCTTTTCTTTGATTGCACTTTTAGACAGGCCGGCAACTTTTAATGGTGAAGCAATATTATCATAAACCGTGAAACTGGGATAATTAATAAAAGCCTGGTAAACCATTGCAACGCTGCGTTTCTGTACTGGGATGCCTGTTACGTCACCGTCTTTGGTCCAGATCTCTCCTGTCGTTGGTTTTTCCAATCCTGCCATTAATCGCATCAGAGTAGTTTTACCACTGAGCGTAGTACCTAACAGAATATTAAACCCACCGGGTTCAAGGAGTAGATTCGTTTTATAGATATGCTTTTCTGCTCCAACCCGGAATGTGACGTCTCTCAGTTCAATACTCATTTAACTATCCCACTACTCTTTTTTTCTGATGTGGAGGATGTAGCGATTTTTACCTGAACTTCATTCTGACGACATAAATCAATGAATCTACCTGGAATACCATCATCGATAACCAGCGTATCAATATCAGCTAAATTTCCAACTATGACCGAAGCATTCCGTTCTAACTTCGTCGAATCAGTGACCATGATGACGGAACGTGCGTGCCGGATGATAGCCTTTGTTACACGGACTTCCCTCAGGTCATAATCATAAAATTCACCGGTACTGTCGATTGCCGAACAACCGATAACCGCATAATCCAGCTTAAATTTGTTCATAAACTCTTCGGTGCTTGAACCTACAATGCCGCCATCAGACCGACGAATTGAACCACCGGCAATCATGACCTCAATACCCCGTGATGGCCACAAGGTACTCGCCACGTTGATGTTATTCGTAATCACCAGCATTTCACTGCGGTCTACTAAAAATTCTGCTACACGTTCTGTGGTTGTTCCAATGTTGATGTACATTGAAGAGTTATCCGGAATGATTTCGGCTGTTAATCTGGCTATCTCCGCTTTTTCAGCGGCCATCAGAATCTTTCTTGCACCATACCCGAGATTTTCAACACTATCCTTAATGACAGCACCGCCATGTACGCGTTGAACCAGTTCAAGTTCGTATAACTGATTCAGGTCACGCCGTATGGTCTGGGGAGTAACCTGCAGATACTCTGACAGCTCATCGACCTGTACAGAACCGTGTTCACGAATAAAATCCATGATTGAACGCTGTCGCCTACTTATGTCAGCTGGCACCATCAATCCCGGGTATATCACAATGTTTTAAAAAAATCCGGGGCCCGCTTTATTGCAGGCCCCGGATCCTATTCTTGGTTTTCACCGAATACTATTTTTTCCAACGTTTAACCAGCTCATCATAACTGATGGTTTCTCCTTTCGGCTTTTCATCAACCTTGGCCTTAGGTGAACCTGGCTTACTGAGCCATTCTTTTGGATCAGTTTTCTTATTCAGACGAGGACCACAACCACCGTAGGTGTTGGCTTTTTCATCTGCTTTCTGCATACGTCCCATAACCAGATCCATCTCTTCTGCGAGACGATCCATGGCCTGCTGTGGAGTAAATGCGCCGGAATTAACATCACCGATCTGCTGCCACCAGATCTGTGCCAACTTAGGATAATCAGGCACGTTGACACCGGTAGGCGACCACATGACCCTGTCAGGTGAGCGGTAAAATTCAACCAACCCGCCGAGCTTAGGTGCACGCTCAGTAAATGACTCATGATTAATAGTACTTTCACGGATAAATGTCAGGCCAACATGACTTTTCTTAACATCCACAGTCTTTGAGACCACAAACTGTGCGTACAGCCACGCTGCTTTACGACGGTCAACAGGAGTTGACTTGAACAGAGTCCAGGAACCTGCGTCCTGATACCCGAGTTTCTGTCCTTCCACCCAATAAGGACCATGTGGAGAAGGAGCCATGCGCCATAACGGCTTGCCACTGTCGTCAACGGTGTTGTTACCCTCGGACTTAGGGGCCACCATGGATGCAGTAAATGCGGTGTACCAGAAGATCTGCTGTGCTACGTTACCCTGTGACAGGGCAGGAAGAGACTGATAAAAGTCATAACTGGCCGCACCTGGAGGGGCATATTTACGCAGCCACTCATCCCATTTACGGATGGCATAAACAGCGGCAGGTCCATTCGCAGCACCACCACGTGAAACTGAAGCACCCACAGGATTACAACTGCCTTTTTCCATACGAATACCCCATTCGTCTACAGGGATACCATTGGGTAAACCTTTGCTGCCGGCTCCAGCCATGGATAACCACGCATCTGTCATACGCCAGCCAAGGTCAGGAGCACGTTTACCGTAATCCATATGACCAAAGATTTTTACACCGTCAATTTCTTTGACGTGAACTGAAAAGAACTCAGCAATATCTTCGTAAGCTGACCAGTTAACGGGTACGCCTAAATCATAGCCATAGAGCTCTTTGAATTTCTTTTGCAGCTCAGGACGATCGAACCAATCCTTACGAAACCAGTACAAGTTGGCAAACTGCTGGTCAGGTAATTGATAGAGCTTACCGTCAGGTCCGGTAGTAAATGATTTACCTATGAAGTCATCAACATCCAGCGATGGGTTGGTGACATTTTCACCCTCACCGGCCATCCAGTCTGACAGATTTACTGCCAATTGCAGGCGTGAATGAGTACCAATTAAATCTGAATCGTTGATGTAGGCATCATACAGATTTCGCCCTGTCTGCATCTGTGTCTGAACAGCCTGGACAACTTCACCCTCACCGAGCAACTGATGATTGACTTTAATTCCAGTGATTTCTTCGAATGCCTTAGTAAGTGTTTTAGATTCATATTCATGTGTTGGAATCGTCTCTGATAACACATTAATTTCCATACCTTTGAAAGGCTTTGCTGCGTTAATGAACCATTCCATTTCTTTCAGCTGTTCACTTTGAGATAAAGCTGATGGCTGAAATTCATCATTGACCCATTTTTTTGCCTCGTCCACACCGGCGTAGACATTTTGAACGCTCAGTGCAGCAACAGCAGTAATCAGTGCAAACTTCTTTAACATGAGATGTCCTCCTATATCTGGTGGTTTATCTGATTTGCGAAAATTACACTCGTTTTTTCGCAATGTCAACAATACATCTTCGAAATGTTCGCATAAAAACAAAAACTACTCTGTGTGGTTTACCCTAACTTTTCCATAATATCATCCCTTTTTCCACAAATCGCAAACAACCTATCATCTTTTTACTTTTTCCCATAGTTTCCCCACAAACTTCAAGCATGCAAAGCTCTGGTGGAGCACCCGTTTATATTTTCACAGCATCTTTTTACGAAAAGAAATAACCACACCATCGAGTCTGTTATCATGGCCAACAATCTCTCCGTCATTCAGCGTAACAATTCGGCCAATCTTTTCAGCCATCTTGTTATCACAGATAAAACGAAATTCCTGATTGGCTGCCATACTGTTAAGACGTGCCCGCACGTC
>DAOVUU010000002.1 GCA_030632405.1 Desulfobulbaceae bacterium
ACTCAAGAACAGACATGTTACCGACAGATTTTCCCTTCACAATAATTTGGCTGCCGGTATCAGAATTTGGTTTTAGAAGGATTGGATTCATTCTGCAGTCCGGATCAAGTCTGGCAGCCTGGGATTGAACCACCTGTGCCCTGCCCATTTCATCTCCCTGCAGCGTAACAAATGAATTCAGGGACATATTTTGCGACTTAAATGGTGCCACTTTTACCCCGTCCTGATACAAAATACGGCACAGTGCTGCAGTCAGGATAGATTTACCAGCATCTGACGATGTTCCTTGAAACATTATTGATCGACCGCTCCGCTTCCTGCTACTTTTACTTTTTATACGGCCATAAAATTTTGATAACACATTTAATAAAAATGCATTCTCTTTTTCTGTACGTACGGCGATACGAATAAAAGACGAATCAAGTCCACTGTAATTATCACATCTGCGGATCATTATGCCTTGATCCAGGCAAAATTTAACTAATTCAAAATTTCCTCCCCCTTTTTTAATTTTAAGGAGGAGGTAATTTGCAGAGCTTTCATAGACATGTAGTTCGTGAAAAAAGCTGAGTTTTTCTATTAAATCATTCCGCAATTTTTTACATAAAATCCTGGTTTTTCGTTGATAGTCTGTGTCTTCAAGAGCTTTTATGCCAACAGACTGGGCCAGACTGTTAACAGTCCATGGAGGAAGGTTCTCTCTTATTAACTCTGCGGTTTCCAGGGGAAATATCCCATAACCAATCCGTAACCCGGGAACAGCATAAAACTTGGTCATTGAATGGAGAGTAATAATGTTTGGTGCACAACCGGCCAGAGATAACCCTTCACCTGAAAAATTAAGGAAAGCTTCATCAAATATGAAGACAGCTGCGGGAAATTCTTCAGCCATGGACAAAAGCTGTTTTCTATCACATGTCAACCCTGTTGGATTATTAGGCGTACCAATAATAACCAGATCATCCCTTTTAATCGCCGATTTAAATTTATCCAGTCTCAACTCAAAATTTTCATTTTCCAGAAGATTATATGTTGCAACCTTCAATCCACCGAGGTTTGCAGCCTTTACATAATCAATGTAGGACGGTACAGGAATAAGGACTCTTTTTACCGGAAGGGTCCTTGCGGCCAAATAGAGCAGCTCGGTTGTCCCATTTGCTGCCACTATTAATTCCTTCTTAACCCCGGTATGTTCCGCAATCGCCTGAATAAAATCCTTATTAGCAGGGTCAGGATAGTGAACGACTTTTTCCAGAGCAGAACTTATATGGCCACGAAGCCACTCTGGAGGCCCCAGAGGGTTGATATTTGCGCTGAAATCAAGGATGGGCGTGTTCTGTCCGGTACTGCGAGCCTTTTCATGAATATTTCCACCATGTTCAAATTTTTTCATGCCATTCAGAAAATTTAATTATTTATGTTGAATAGGGGGGGGGTGTTATCAGGTAGTCAAAGAAGGGTTGCAAATGATAAAGCTGTTACCAGTTCTGCAATTTCACAACTTGCCCCCAGTGTATCACCCGTTGCTCCGCCAAACTTGCCATTACACCACCTTGAAAAGAGGAGAGTAGAGATAAACAGCGCAACAGAGAGAATAAGGAGAACTTTAAAACAAAACAATGCAAGAAAAATGAGCAGTACAAACAACGAAACCAGTGCAGGTTTTTTGCTCTTTTCCGTATAAAAAAGTGTTCCCAGTCCACCTTCTTTACGCGCATATTGTTGTATCGCCATAGTAAATACAATTGTACATCTTCCGGCCAGAGGCATAAAAAAGACAGACAGGCATAGTATCTCACTATTCATCGAACTCAGTGCTGCGTACTTTCCAAGCAAAATAAAAACAATGGCGACAACCCCCATTGCTCCGGTACGACTGTCTTTCATAATCGCCAAAGCTTTTTCCCGGGGTCGGGAACAGAGTAACCCGTCTGCGCTATCTGCGGCCCCGTCGAGATGAAGACAACCGGAGATCAAAGCTAGAAAAACAAGCATGGCGACAGATACAACCTGAATAGGGAAAAACTTACACAGGAGAAGAGAAAGGCTACAGGCTACAGCTCCAATAAGAAGGCCGACTACTGGAAAATAATAGAGACTTGCGTGAAAATGGTTTTCATCATCACTTGCGTGCCAGGATAAGGGCACGAGAGTAAGAAACCGAATTGCAGTGGCCAAAGGAACAAAAAAATGCTTCAACTGTTCCCTCCGTGGGCAAATTTTTAGTCTGAAATTGGAGCAGAACTATTTATCAGCCCCTGCAACAGCAGCTTCTTCAAAGGTCGCGATCTCTGTCAAAATTGCCACTGCACCATCTACAAGATTCATTGCAACTGCAGCTCCCGTACCTTCCCCAAGACGAAAATTAAGATCAAGTAAGGGTTTTTTACAGCCAAGGTACTCTTGGATTACCTTATGGCCCTGTTCAACTGACCTGTGTGAAAAGATAAGGTAGTCTCGAACGAACGGTTCAATTTTATAGGCAATTAAAGCCGCCGCCGTGGAAATAAATCCGTCTATGACCACAGGTTTGCGATGGGCGGCAGCACCAAGTATCAGGCCGGCAATACCTCCAATTTCAAATCCTCCGACTTTGGCAAGAATGTCCAGGCCGTCACTCTTGTCGATGGTGTTTACCTCAAGAGCCCGCTTAATTACGGATATTTTATGGTCAAGCTGCCGGTCGTCAAGACCTGTCCCTCTGCCGGTCAATTCCTCTACTGATTTCCCGCTGCAAACCGCCGCGATTGCAGTCGATGGAGTGGTATTACCAATACCCATATCTCCTGTGCCAAAAAGATCAATCTTCGGTGCCAGATCATCTGCAATATCAATTCCGGATTCGACGGCCCTTCTGGCCATCGCTTTACTCATTGCAGGACCTACAGCAATATTGTCTGTTCCTAGTCCAACTTTCTTGTTAATAATCTTTCCGGAAGCAGCTAAATCATTCAAATCTGCGGCCACTCCCATGTCCACAACATGTACTTCTGCGCCAACCTGCCGGGCCAAAGCATTGATGCCGGCGCCTCCATTTACAAAGTTATAAACCATCTGCGGGGTGACCTCACTGGGAAATTTGGAAACATTCTCAGCTACTACTCCATGGTCACCGGCCATTGTAATAATCGCCTTTCTTTTCACATCAGGTGTGATAGTTCCTGTAATTCCAGCAACATCTATGGCAATATCCATTAAATCGCCGAGGGACCAGTGTGGCATTGCGAGCTTATTGAGACGACTTTCAGCAGCATCTCTCATCTCAGAATTCTGTGGATATATTTTTTGTGCAGTTCTTTCCAGCAAACTCATTGTAAATACTCCTGTTATTATTTGATGGCGTCGTAAAAAGTCCGATCTACTGCGTTGTAGGTTTTTAGCAGACACTCGGCATACCACATGTATTGCCGAGTACCTGCGAAAAACACTACGCCTTGTATATCAAACTTTTTGACTTAGCCATCTAAGCATTTGAGTGACCTTTTTACGACGTTATCATTATTTGATCGACAGCGGTATACCACAACTGAGGAGTACTACCTCATCAGCGTTTTTCCCTAGCAACTGGTTGCAGGTTCCGACCAGGTCTCTATACTTTCGAGCAAGTGTGTTTTCCGGAACAACTCCCAATCCCACTTCATTTGTGACACATATTACAGTGCCAGGGTATTCCATTATTTTATCCAACCAGAGACTACACAGTTCTTTTATTTTGCAATCATCAATATTCTCTTCACCAAGCATATAGAGAATGTTATTAACCCACAGAGTGACACAGTCAATGAGAACCACCCCCATGCCCTGGACTCTTTTGGGAAACAGACCGTCAAGGTTGATCTCTTCCTCTATTGTTTTCCAGCCTCGCCCATTTCTTTCCTCTGTGTGGCGTCTTATTCTTGCCGACATTTCAGAATCAAGTTGTGGGCAGGTTGCAATAAAAACTCTTTTTTTTGAAATTTTTTCTGCAACTTTCAGTGCATAAGAACTCTTACCGCTTCTTGCTCCTCCAGTTATTAAGATCAATCTGGCCATTCCTGTTATCCTTTCACATTCAAACTGGTAAGAACTCCTTTGTCACCAAAGAGAGTTAAAGTGCTGAAGCTTGCAACCTGCACATCAAATATCATCTTTTTTTCTGAAGAAAGATCCAAAAAGGTGCACAGCAGGTGGCGGATAGTTCCACCATGAGCAATAATAAGTATTCGATTTCCTGGCCCTGATAACAACTTTCTGGCAAATATTTCAACCCTTTTATTAAATGCTGCCACACTTTCGCCATCAGGAAAACAGAAAGCTTCTCCATCTATACGCCAATTTTCAACGAGCGCACTATCAGTTTGAGAAATTTCCTCAAAACTGTGTCCTTCCCAGCGGCCAAAATCAATCTCCCTGATATTTTCATCTATTTCAGGGGGTGCATCAAGGCTGAGGAGGTTTAAGGTTTCCAGGCATCGCTTCATGGGGCTACAGAAAATTTGATCAATACATTCAAAGGCGAGAAGCCTCCCTGTTCGTATGACCTGCTCTTTACCCTCTTCTGCAAGAGGAACATCTGTTGCACCCACATATAAACCAGATAAAGAAGTGGCTCCATGGCGTAGCAAATACAACTGTTTATTCATGACAATCTTGCATAAAATGGAAATTTCTGATGATAAGTTTTTGCGAGGCCGTTGCCTGTTGTTTCAGTCCTTTTCCATAAGCTGGGTCAGCAGGTCACGGGCAAAAGCAAGCTCAGGATCAAGAGTCAGAGCCAGGGTCAAAAACTCTATAGCCAACTCTTTACTGCCAATTTTATTATAATTGACACCAAGGTTGGCATAATCTATGCCAGAAGCAGGATTGAGATCAACGGCCCGTTTAAAATGACCTATGGCGCTTTCATAGTCCTGATTTTTATAATAACAGACACCTAATGTATTATGTAGATCAGGTCTTTCTTCATCTTCTTTCAAGCCCTGCCTTGCAGCATCAATTGCCTCATCAATTCTCCCAAGCTCCTTTAAGCAACTCCCTTTAAATGAGTAGATATAGGGTAAATCTTCCGAGTCAGGTTTAAGAGCCAAGGCCTTGTCAAAATGTTCAATAGCTGTTTCCAGAATTCCCATACTTAGAAAGTTACGGCCTCTGTAGAATTCGAGGTAATATGCCTGTGGCAGGAGTTTCTCCATCTCCTGGAATTTCTTCTCAAGTAAATGTGCATCCGTCACAAGATCCATCAATAATTTGGCTGCAAAAAGTCCAACATCATTAATTCTCGAGCGTTCTCTAAAATGTGCACCGGGTATGATTGTATAAAGTGCAGGTATTTTCAATCCGTCATGAGTAACATCAATCATAAACACTTCCATGTTGATCTTTTTCAACGCCTCTACACAGTTATCAATTTCAACCTCTATGTTGTTATGCGAAAGATTGCTCATGTCCTTAATTGAGATGCTGGTTTGAACTTCAGTCACATACTCCATTTCAGTCATGGAAAAAGGCTTTGACAGACCAGAAGCGATATAATTAGAACTGGTGTTGAAATCACCTGCCAGCTGGGCGACTTCAGTTATGGCCCTGATAAGTGCTTTTTCCGGATCGGGAGTTGTTCCAGCGGTATAAACTATCTCGCTTTTAGCTGGAAATGTTGCTCTGTCAATTGCCAGAGCTCCCACAGTACAGATTCCAGTATCAAGAGTAAAATCGTTGAGATAGATATCAATGTTATTATCTGCAAATTTTTTCAGCACTGACTTTGCAGTTACATCTTCTACAGAATCTTTATTGATTTCAGGGGTCTCTATTTTTTCATTATTTATAAGCGAACAAACATGCCTTTCAACTATTTCACATATCCCCTGGAGCGCGGATTCTTCATAGGTATTCCCGGCTGAGGGTCCATTAAATTCATTTATTGCATAAAACCATGAAAAAGGCAGAAGAACGTCCTTTTTTTGACTGATATTGGTCCCCCAAACCCACTGCATCGGTATTTCTTCCAGCAGCTGCTGTAATACCTGCACATCAGTATGGGTATCGTGAACGGAATCAAGGAGATATTCCATATCAAGGACAGGATATCCTGCTTTGACCATGGCCCTGTAATCTCCTGCAAGAAAATTTTCTGGATTGTTCTTAAAGGAAAAAAACGAAAATCTCTCCGCCAGTTCCATACAGGCGGAAGCTTCAGCCTGTATAGGAGAAGCCCCTTTTCCCATCTGTTTTTTTGTACCGGTCAGGAATAAGGCATCTTGCCCGCAAACACTGAAATAAACTGGTATATCAAGCCGACCATTATCAATTCGTTTTACTTCATTGAGAATTTTCAGATCGAGTTCACCTACTCTTTTGTAGAAATATTCGAGAGTTTCTTCGGGTGAAATTGCTTTATCCTGGTCAGTAGTATATGTCTTGAAACAATCCTTGAATTCAATAGATTTCTTTTTCATAATTTTTATGGGGTTCTAAAAAACTTTATATGATCACCCTTGATATTAAGCCTACCGGTAGATGTGATCACTGTATCATGCTGGCCTCCGGTCAAAAATCACCTTTGTGCTTTCACGTTAAGCTGGTTATTCAATGCTCACTTAACTGGATCCGAACAATTCCAAATATCAAGGCGTAAAGCTTTTTAACATTATTTGATACCGTTTTGCGAACGTATCACTTTCAGAAAATATCCGGACCGTTCTTGTTTGATCACTGTTCAACCTGAGTTCAATCGTAACTCTATCTTCTGGAAGAATATCCGCAGCTCTTTCCGCCCATTCAATAACTGTGAGTCCATCAAGATAAAAATATTCCTCAAAACCCAGATCTATAATTTCACTGGAGTTATGCAAACGATAAAAATCCATATGGTATAGGGGGATCCTTCCGCTATACTCATGCATCATAGCAAAACTTGGGCTAGTTACGTAGCATTTGGCAGGAACTTTTAATCCGATAGCTATTGACTGGGTCAACGTTGTTTTTCCAGCTCCGAGATTGCCGTTCAAACAGATACAATCTCCTGCAACAGCAATGTTACCCAGAGCTATACCTAATCTTTCAGTATCTTGAAGATTTTTAAGTTTTATCAAATAATCTTCAGGCATAATAATCCTTTAATATCGATCTGGTTGAGACCCCTGTCACTCAGTTCAATACCCTCTTGTGGGCTGTCAGAATTTATTCGTTGCATATGTTTATTCCCACCAGGTCATAAGAAGTTCAAATGGGCTGTAATAGCGCGGCAGCTGAGCAGGAAAATGGAATTTATTATAGTAGCTTATCCTGTGACTATCCAGATACCAGTTTGGAACCAGATAATATCCATACCAGAGTACACGGTCAAGGGCTTTACATGCTGCAATTAATTGATTTTCATTTTCAGCATAGATAACCTTATCAACGAAATGATCCACTATTGGAGATTGGATTCCTGCATAATTTTTAGATCCCTCTATTGCGGCGACAGAAGAATGCCAGAAATTACGCTGCTCATTTCCAGGGGACTGGGACTGACCATATGTGGTAACAATCATATCAAAATCAAAGGTCTTCAGCCGTTCTGTATACAAGGTAGGGTCAATCGTTCTATAACTGGCCTTTATTCCAAGTTTTCGTAAATTTCTAACATACGAGGCCATTACCCTCTCAAATGATTGAGACACAAGAAGTATATTAAATTCAAATACTTTCCCCTGCTGATTCTTCAACACTCCATTTTCAATATTCCAGCCAGATCGCCTGAGGAGCTCTCTGGCTTTTTTCAGATGACTTCTGATATCATTTTTTCCTACCGTTGCCGGCGCTACAAGAGGTCGGCTAAACACTTCTTCAGGTATTTGTCCCCGGTACTGATTGAGATATTCCAACTCAAGTCCTGCAGGTAAACCTGTAGCAGCAAGATGGGAGTTGCTGAAAAAAGAATTAGTCCGGGTATACTGACCGTGAAAGAGTGCCTTGTTTATCCATTCGAAATCAAGAGCAAGCCCGAGAGCCTGACGTACCCTTGGGTCCCTAAAGAGATCTCGCCGACCGTTCATCAGGAAACCTTGCATTCCTGCGTTATTTGAATGGTTAAAATTGTTTCTTTTAATTGTACCGGAACGGAACTTCGGCCCCGTCATGTCCCTTGCCCACTGTTTGGCTATGTTAATCGAGATAAAATCAAACTCACCGGCTTTAAAAGCCTCAAGTGCAATTGTCTGGTCCTTGTAGTATTTAATAACTATCTCATCAAAATTGAACATGCCCTTCCTTGAAGGAATGTCATTGGCCCAATATTCTGGATTTCTCTTATATGTTATTGTTTTTCCGGGGTTCACGTGAGACACAATATATGGCCCGGACCCCAGTGGTGATGCCATACTGTTGTCATTTCGATTAACATCAAAACCTGTCTCCGCATAAAATTTCTTCGATAAAATGCGCATCTGACTGGCTATGAGATGCAGCTCTCTATTTTTCCTGACAAAATTGAATTTTATTTTCCTCTCACCAATTTTTTCAGCTCCTGCTATGTCTTTATAGTAATAGGCAAAGAATGGGTGCACTTTATCACTTTTGAAAATATCCAGTGTAAAGGCAACATCATCAGGGGTCACCGGACTGCCGTCGGAAAATCTGGCGTTTTTGTGAAGGGTATACATTACGGACATTTTATCGTCTGCAAGCTTTATATCTTCAGCTAACAGACCATATTCCGAAAAGGGTTCATCTAAACTTGAAACTGCCAGCGATTCAAATACCAGCATTTCAAGGCCATAGGGTGCTTCCCCTTTACGGGTAAAAGGGTTCATCTTATCAAAACCACCTATCTGATGCAGAACCAGCTTTCCTCCCCTGGTTGCCTCAGGAGATGTGTAATCAAATTGTGTGAAATTCGGTGGATATTTCAAGGATCCGTCAATGGATATCCCATGTGCACCGAATAGTAAAGTAGGTGAAAATATGAGAATAAACGAGAGTAAAATGATTTTTTTTGTTGGCATATAAACTGGACTCCCTGTCCTGTTTTTTTAATTTTTCATTCATGATGGCGTAGTAAAAAATCCGATCCGGAGTCTCGCAGGCTCGCTTACCTGCTTCGTTGCAGGTTTTAATCAAAATCTCCGCAAATCATATGTATGACTGAGGGCCTGATTAAAACACTCCTCCTCGTATATTGAACGTCTCGAAGTCTACGTATGTTCCGTTATTTTTCTCGGTGTTTTCAAAAAAACGATGCCATCATTAGTAGCATAAAAGTTGGCAGGGGAGACAATTTTGTTGTATCATGCACAGCTTTTGATGATATAGAGACTCACATCCTTATACACCGGAGTTCACACGATGGGAAAAACAATCGCCGAAAAAATATTCGAATCACATCTACGAGACAGACCATCCCCAGACAATATGATTCTAGATCTTGATGTAATTTTATGCCATGAAATCACCACTCCGATCGCTATTTTAGATCTGATTGAAAAGAATATGGACAGAGTCTTCGACAGCACAAAGATCAAAGCTGTCATAGATCATGTTTCACCGGCGAAAGATTCCAAAACTGCCACCCAGGGTAAAATTATGAGAGAGTGGGCAAAACGGCATGATATAAGGGATTTTTTCGATATCGGCGCCAACGGAGTCTGTCATGCACTTTTCCCCGAGAAGGGCTTTATTCGCCCTGGATATACTGTTATTATGGGCGATTCACACACCTGCACCCATGGTGCTTTTGGCGCCTTTGCAGCAGGTGTCGGGACAACAGACCTTGAAGTTGGCATATATAAAGGCGTCTGTTCCTTCAGAGCACCTGAGACTATGAAAATTAACATTTCAGGCGATTTAAAACCGGGTACTACCGCAAAAGATGTCATTCTTGCTATTATAAAAAGAATATCTGTCAGCGGTGCAACAGACAAAGTAATTGAGTTTTCAGGTCCGTTAGTTACTTCCTTTAACATGTCTTCCCGCATGACCCTCTGCAACATGGCTGTAGAAGCCGGTGCCACCTCTGGTATTTGTCTACCTGATCGAGTAACAGCCGAATATTTATGGCCATTCATTCAATCAGATTACCCTGTAATTGACGCAGCCATTGAGGATTACAAAAAATGGCATTCAGATCCTGACGCGTTTTACATTGATACTATTGACCTGGATTTTTCTGATTTGGAACCACAGGTGACCCACAGCTACAAACCAGACCAGGTCAAAGATATCAGTGAAATGACAGGGACTCACGTTGACCAGGTTTACATTGGCTCCTGTACAAATGGCAGGATTGAAGATCTCAGGTCTGCTGCTGCAATTCTTAAAGGAAAGAAAATCGCTGAGAGTGTGAGAGGTGTGGTAACCCCTGCAACCCCGTTAATCTATAATATGGCCCTTGACGAAGGAATCATCAAGACTTTCATGGATGCCGGTTTTTGTGTTTTGAACCCGACCTGTGGGGCCTGTCTGGGAATGAGCTCAGGAGTGCTTGCTGAGGGGGAAGTTTGTGCATCAACTACAAACCGCAATTTCAATGGTAGAATGGGGAAAGGCGGTATGGTTCACCTGATGAGTCCCTCTTCAGCTGCCGCTACAGCGCTTACCGGCGTAATAACAGATCCCAGAGATTTCTTGAAGTAAATATAATGAGGTTATAAAATGAAAAAATTTGGCGGTCCTGCAATTTTCCTGGACAAAGACAATATAAATACAGATGAAATAATTCCCGCAAAATATTTGACAGAGATCTCAAAAACCGCCTTAAAAGCACATCTACTGGAAGATCTTTTCCTTGGTGGTATGAGATTTGATCACCATTCCCGAAAGATGCAGGATGCTCAAGTAGTTGTCACACGGTCAAATTTCGGCTGCGGCTCATCAAGAGAACATGCAGTATGGGCTCTGGAAGCTAACGATATCAACGTCGTCATAGCAGAGAGTTTTGCCAGGATATTCAGGCAAAATATGTTTAATTGTGGAATACTGGCGATTGAACTCAAGAAAGAACAAATTGATGAGCTGTTTGACATGGAAGGAAATATAGCACTTTCCATCAATCTCGAGAATTACACCCTCGACGCTGCCTCGGATCTGGCCTCGCAAAACAGTCTCACAGTTCAGTTCAGTTTGAATGAGTTTGACAAAAAGCTCGTTTCTGAAGGTGGATGGTTAGCCTACGCTGATTCCAAATATTAATGGGAATAGGAATGGTTGAAAACACTGATTTTGCAAGGTACCCTAAAGATTACAGTCTCTCAACTGTTCTACAATTTTCTTCTGTTCATCGGTTAATTCTTTTGGAACCTCTACGCCCAATTTGACATACAGATTTCCACGGTCTCCCATGGGACCAGTCGGCAATCCATAGCCCTTAATTCTTAAGCGTGACTCGTGCACTGTCCCAGGTGCTACTTTGACCATGAATTTTTTCCCTTCAAGAGTCTCTATTTCAACTTTTGTTCCAAGACAAGCTTCACTGAAACTGATGAATTTTTCAACTACCAGATCATCGGTTTCACGAGAAAATTTATTATCTGGCTCTATCTCAACTTTTAAATAGAGGTCCCCTGCCGGGCCACCATCTGGCGATCCTCCTCCTTGTCCCTTCAGGCGCAGCTTTTTCCCCTGCTCAATACCCTTTGGTATCTTTACAGATACATTATGGGACTCTCCGTTTCTGCGAAGAGTAATTGTACGCTCTGCACCATTCAACACCTCACTGAGAGTGACAGAAATCTGATATGTCATGTCCTGGCCCTTCGTAGCACTGGGCCGACATCCACCGCCACCGCAGCCACCAGATTGGCCTTGACTGAAAAACGAACCGAATGGACTGGCACCACCATTTCCACCCATACCAGACCTGACAGAAGCAGAACCTCTCCTTGAATCAAAATCAAATTGCCTAAAGATATCATTCAGATCAAAATTTCTGAATATATCTTCCTGTGAGTATTGCTGACGAAACTGAGTGGAACCAAAACGATCATACTGCTGCTTTTTCTCCGAATCAGACAGAACGGCGTAAGCTTCACTGATCTCTTTAAATTTCGCCTCAGATGCCTTATCGCCCTTATTTTTATCCGGGTGATACTTCAACGCAAGCTTCCGGTACGATTTTTTGATTTCTGCCGGAGTTGTTTGCTTATCAACCCCTAGCACTTTATAATAGTCCATGATACAATATTAAATAAATTTGTTTAACTCTTCCAAAAGTATAACTGTTGTTTTTTTCCTATTGTCTTTTTCTGTACCAACAATATGAACGCTTGGATCCAACGTCAACTTTCTTTTGCAATGACAGGTGCCTGAAATCAAAAAAGGGCACTTAAAGGTCACCAGATTAAACTGGGTTCCTTTCAGTACCCTATTGCAAACTCTCCCGACAGGAAGATTCGCAGTATTTTATTAATATTTTTACATTTGATTTGTATAAAAGTTACTCTTGAACCCGTTTTAGATGCTTTGCAGTTCTCTAACCGGACAACACCGATTTCAAATTGAGTTACTTTGTAGCTGTCGCAATATTTGATGGCGTCGTAAAAAGTCCGATCTACTGCGTTGTAGATTTTTTTACGAGTTTATCATATTTAAAAAGGCACATCTTCTCCGGTACTGTTGCCCCCCCCCGTGGAACCGAATGATTCCGGTTCAGAAGGCATAGGAGGCTCTTCATATCCACCTCCTTCCTTGTCCCCTCCCCTTGGAGAAAGACTTTGCAAGGTCTGACTTACTATTTCGGTTGTATAACGATCATTTCCTGTCTGGTCCTGCCACTTGCGAGTCTGAAGTCGACCCTCCACATATACTTTCATGCCTTTTGAAAGATAATTGCCGCAAAACTCGGCGCTCTGTGCCCACACAATTACACGATGCCATTCTGTCTCATCCTGCTGATTGCCATCCCTGTCTTTCCAGCGCCTGTTTGTTGCTACACTTAAAGTTGCAACCGCGGTTCCACTTTGTGTATACCGAAGCTCCGGATCGGAACCCAAATTCCCAACGAGTATTACTTTATTAATCATGAACAAATCTCCTGAGTAGTAGAAAAAAAGCTATATCTCTGATTAGAGTCTGTAAATATACGATAGATGCAATAAAGAACAACTATAAAATTTCAACCACCTCAACCGTGAAGATGAAACCTTAGAAAAAACAGCTTCACTTTAAATACTCCATCTTTGCTGCCTTATCGAGCATAGATGGAATTCCTCCTTTTTCACCAGGGGCAAATCCCATAACTTCCTCCCAGATTTCGTCACTCTCCATACAAAAATAAACACAAGTTTTTTCAGATATTTTTGTTCTAAAAAGATCATAAATAAAGGTATACAATTTCACTCTGTTGGGTCTGAAATACCGGGCTTTATTATCAAGTCCTTCAATGAACTCCTGATAATAAATCCTTGAATGAGGGAATCGCTGAATGCCTATTTCCTTCAAACTCGGGATAAAACGTAATGCCCCGAGAGAAATCCAGACAATAGACTCAGCCGGAATCTCCTGGAAAAGTCGCTCGATAGTTTCTGTATACCCTTCCTTCCAGCATGGATGATCAATTATTGGATCGAAGTGAAAAGCTAATTTATATCCCAATTTCGCACAATATCTGGCAGCAGCGAGACGTTCATCGAGGGTTGCCGAACGAATTTCTTCTTTTTTCATAATGATGGGACTGTTAAGGGACCATGCAACTATTGTCCTGCCATTATGTTCAAGGCCCGCAAGGTTTCCAACAACTCCGCTCTTGGTTTTCAGTTCGAGAACTGCATTTTCCTGTTTACCAATATAGTTAACCAGCATCCGACTCAGCCCTGTCAATCTATCAATGGCAAGAGAATCAGTGAATTCACCGGTTCCTATGCGAAAAAACCGTCTTGAATCAGTATGCAGGCTGTCATCGAGCTCTTTGAAAAGTTTTTGGTAATTGACATAAAAAGTCAACCAGGGAGCATTGAGATATGCCTGTAAAATACAATAGACACAGTCCATGGGACAATTCATTCCGGTATTTAAGACCTGGTAATCGCAGCATTGATAATCTCGAGTACCAGGACATGGCTTAAAAAAATGGCCTCTGTTATTACAGAGAAAAAGTTGTCGTTTGCCGGCTGTAAGATTGTTTACATAGTCCTTATCCAGATCATTAGGCTTCCCTCTGTCCGGGACAAGTGTGTATGGCAAATTGGCTCTACTAAGTATTTCTCTGGTATAAGGCAGATCAATACACGATTCTTCAACATAAATTTTATCAATAAAAATTGATGGATCTTTCCATGAATTCTCACCCACTCTTTTTCTCCTTACTCCTGAAATCCCGTGTTAAAAAAAGGCAATAACCTCATGCTCATTCTGTCAAACCACGATTGAAAGATCATAGAGGAGGATTAACTCGGTTACTTATTTTTCCTGACAGCCCTCAGCCTGTTAAACTCAGCAGGTACTGGCATCGCTCGCTTGGTGGTCAAATGCCCTTTTTCACAAAATGTTTTATACAACTCGGCAAGCTCAAGATAATATTCACCGGTCTCATTCTTACCATGTTTGATACACCCCCTTCCAAAAACAGTGCACTTTTTTCCAAGCTCATCTACGGCCAGCAGACACTGTTCCTCGCTAAGGGTTTTTGAATCAATTATGTTTTTTATTGCATAAATACGCATGCGATCCATTCCCAGTCTAAAAATCCAGGAAATCTGATCTTCCCTGCCCCCCTCCTTAACGGTCAGAGGTGTATCAATGAGAAGAAAAGGGAATTTACAGCTCACACGCAGCCAGAAATCGTAATCTTCACAGCAATGCAACGATTCGTCAAACAGGCCAACTTTTTGAAAAAGAGCTTTTTTCACCATAACGGTTGACATACCGACAGCGCAAAGCTGTAGGCAGTGATCAAAAATATTGCCTTGTCTTGGAATATGTTTTTTCTTCTGATTGAGATGCACTCCTCTTCGTAACCATTTTTCCTTTGTATGACTAATCATATACTCCGGGTTTTCTACAAAAACCTTATATTGCAATTCAATTTTTCTCTTATGCCAGTGATCGTCGGAGTCGAGAAAGGCGATATATTCGTTTGCCGCACATTTAATACCAGCGTTACGGGCCGCCGCAGGGCCTGCACTACCTTGTCGTATCACCTTAAGGACTATTTTCCCACTGCACAATAATTCATTGAGAAAACATAGGGTAGAGTCAGTTGACCCGTCGTCGACCACGATGATTTCAGAACATTGTAATGTCTGTTTTACAACGGACCTGAGTGCTCGTTTGAGAAGTTCCACGCGATTAAAAGTCGGAATAACAACTGATATAGGATAGGAATTCATGGGGAGACTTTGTGTTTACGGATAACATAAAAATATTATAAATATGGCATTATCCCCTAAAAATACTGTATACTGACATACTCAAATAACATACCCCTTCCTTACCAGGAAGTCTAAATATTAGATTATTACGGTTTTACAATGTCCACGGATATACTTATTAATTCAACAAGCCACGAGGTGCGCCTTGCACTTGTGGAAGATGGTACCCTGAGCGAATTTCACATGCAGAGACATAGTGAGAAAGGCATTATGGGTAACATATACAAGGGGAAAATTGTTCGCGTCCTCCCTGGAATGCAGGCTGCATTTGTGGATATTGGAATGGAGCGTACCGGATTTCTCTATGTTGCAGATATTCATGTCGCCTGCAATTCACCGGAAACTGATTCTAATAGTGATGATTTTTCCAATAATCATACAAGCCCTCATAACCTTCCAATAGAAGATTTATTGAAGGAAGGTCAGGATATTGTCGTTCAGGTCAGTAAGGACCCTATCGGCACAAAAGGAGCACGATTAACCTGTCATATCACCATCCCATGCCGCAACCTAGTATTTATCCCCCTCACAGATCATATTGGAATATCAAGAAAAATTGAAGACGAGGAAACCAGGGATCAGTTAAAGGCTCACATTGAAAAAATTCGCCCCCCTGGAGCGGGTTTTATAGTCAGAACTGTTGCTGAATTCGCAACCCGGGAAGAACTCGAAGCAGACATCGTATTCCTTATGGCACTATGGGAGGATATTATTGACGAGGTTGATGGCAAAATTGCACCAGCCCTGCTCTATGCAGATCTCGATATCACCCTGCGCTCTATCAGAGACTTTTTTACAAAAGATGTAGACTCTCTTCTTATTGATGATCCCGTCGGTCACAGAAAACTCCTTGGATTTGTAAAAACATTTGCACCTCAATTAGGGAATAAAATTTCCCTTTATAGCGAAGACATCCCACTGTTTGAGGCCTACAACATAGAGGCTGAAATTTCCAGGGCCACTGAAAAAAAAGTCTGGCTGAGGTCTGGCGGGTACATCATTATTGAAAGTACAGAAGCACTCTCAGTTATTGATGTAAATACCGGCCGGTTTGTAGGGAAACGGAATCTTAATGAAACCATTTTCAAAACAAACATTGAAGCCGCTACAGAGATTGCGTTCCAACTCAGACTTCGAAATATCGGTGGTATTATAATCATTGATTTCATAGATATGGAAGATGAAATTCACCGTGAAGAACTCTTTACTACCTTCAAAAATGCCGTCAAAAAAGACAAGAACAGAAACAACATTCTCAAACTGTCAGAGTTTGGGCTTGTTCAGATGACCAGAAAAAGAAACTCGGAAAATCTTCTTCAACTCATGTGCGAACCCTGTCACTACTGTGCAGGTGAAGGTATGATCAAATCCAGGCGGACCATCTGTTATGAGATTTTTCGAAAAATCAGCAGAAATGCACGTAGAACTGAAGGATCCACTATTACCTTGAGAGTACACAGCAGAATTGCAGATATGCTCAATATAGAGGAAGAGCCCACTTTAATACAATTAGAGAAAAATACGGGTAAACGAATTATCATAGCGCCTTCAAAAGAGCTGCATATCGAAAAATATGAAATACTATGGCAAACATAGGAAAAATCTCCCTGAATTTGTCTTTAAATGATGGCCTTTTCTTCCTGACTCTTTGCTGTTCTGAAAACTTTATCCTCCTGTACGCAGGGACCCAAACCTTGAGATTTCAGCTAAATGGGTGTGGGGAAATTCCATCTCCACCTTGGCATAGTCTATTATAAACTCTTTTATACAGGATCTATTAACGTTATGGCTTTTCGAAACAGGAGAAAATCAGCAGCACCAGGTCGATTCTTATTAATTCTTTTACTGGCACTTATCACTATCGGAGCAGTTGGCTCATATTTTATGTTTTTCGAAGGTGAAAAACCGGTTGCCAGTCTTGACAAGACCAATGAATATATCGGGAAAAACAGTACTATTCAATATACTGTAGCTGACCGTAAAAGCGGTATTCAGTCTATTGCTGTCTATGGCACTCAAGGAGATATGAAAAAACTTCTGCATACTGTCACTTTCCCGAGAAGTTCCTACATTGGTCAAGCAGGTCCTTTCGAACTGAGCCAATCCATCTCTTTTGATACCCAAAAACATGGATTTAAAGAAGGACAGCTAACAGTAACTCTTGAGACTTTCGATTTTTCATTGCGAGGATGGCTGAAGGGAAACAAAACTGTTGTCCATAAAGAAATCACAGTCGATACCAAACCACCACGCATTGAGATGCTGCACAATGAAAAATATATCATTCCAGGAGGAGCTGGGATTGCTATATATCGACTTTCTGACAGTGATACCAGACATGGTGTGATAGCTAATGGATACTTCAATCCAGGGTTTCTAATCGGTGATGGCAGGGATGACACCTTCATCTCTTTTTTTGCCATTCCCTATGACGCTGAAAAAATAGATTCACTTAAAATCACTGCTCTTGATAAAGCTGGGAACAGTGCTAATTTTCCCTTCTCAACAACCTACAAAGCCGATCGCAAAAAGAAGGATAAAATTAACGTCAGCGATGGATTTCTGAACAGAAAGATACCTGAGTTTCAACAATACTACCAGGAAATGACAGGTTCCCTTCTCGAAAAATATCTCTACATAAACAACACAGTACGGAAAGAGAACAACCAGAAAATAAGCGAACTATGTAATAATCCGAGAGAAAAACGATTCTGGAAAGGACGGTTTCTGCGAATGGCTGGAAGTTCACGTGCCGGTTTCGCAGATTACAGGACCTATTATTTTAATGGTAAAGCGATAGACAACCAGACACATCTCGGTATGGATATAGCTTCAACACGCAGGGCAGGTATTAAAGCGGCCAATCATGGTGTTGTTATTTTTGCAGATTATCTCGGGATATATGGCAACATGGTAATGATAGATCATGGCCAGGGAGTTTTCAGCCTCTACTCCCATCTCAGTCAGATTAATGTTGCCGTTGACGACGAGGTTAACCAGCAGACTATCCTCGGATTAACAGGCACAACAGGAATGGCAGGTGGTGATCATTTACATTTTTCGATGCTGGTAAATGGGGTCTTTGTAACACCTAAAGAATGGTGGGATCAACATTGGATAGACGTTACCATAGAAGAGCCGATAACAGATTCCAAATTTTAATCGGAATTCTAATTATTCAAGATACCCAAAAGAATAACTACCCCGTTCAATGCAATGCCCACCTGAAGGGGCAACGTCCCCCTTGTTTACCGGGTGAACCTGTAAATTGAAGGAAACGTTACATTTCTCCTGTATGCATTACAATGAAGAAAATGAGTGTAACTTTTATCAATCTTGATAAACTCGTAAAAACTTAAAATCCCCAATGGCTAAGTAAAAAGATTCATATGCGAGGCGCGTATATTTTCTATTATTTCGGCGTACTACAGTACGTCGTGATGATAGAAAATTTAAGGCAACGAAGCAGGTAAGCGAGCCTGCGAGACTCCGGATGGAAAGTTTTTACGCCGCCATCAATCTTCGAAATCGTAGTCAGGTTGATTACAGAGGGAACAACGCAGAGTCTGATCTCCTTTATCAAAAATCCATTCCCATTTTTTCGCCTTGATCATTGATTCTTTTTCGACTCCACAGGTAATGCACACCCATTTGTCACCTTCCTCAGTTTCATATAAATGCATTACTACACCCACTTTTATCCGCCCGGATTAGACCGGAACTTTTTTAGATACCTTACTCCAGAAACCCTGTCACAAAAAACAAGAAGCTGAGTTTTCTGTCTCTCTTTTAATACCACTCTAAGAAGTAGCTAAATATAGAAAAGAATTCTAAAAGAGCCAATGTTTAAATTCACATCGTTGAGTTCGGGCTTGTTTGGAAAACGTTTTTTCAGTACTGTTGTCTTGTAATGAATTCTCAATTATTATTTTTAAAAATATTTCGCGAATTAGATAATTATGAAAACAGCATCTAGCCTGCCTCTCCTCTTATACAGCTATCTTGCAACCGAAATGCTTGCTCCTTTTTTTGCAAGTTTTGTCGTAATGAACTGTGTTTTTTTTCTGGTTAAACTCATACCTTTTCTCAACTTCACCCTCGAACTGAATATTGGACTAGCTGATTTTGTGAGACTTTTTGCATATCTTTTCCCTAATATCTTCCTCTATTCGATTCCTATGTCTGCAATGATCGGGATGACAATAGGTTTTGCCCGACTCTCAAGTGACTCTGAAATTCTTGCATTGAAGGCTAGCGGCATAAGTATCTACCAGGTTTTACCACCGGCTATCATTGTATCTATATTTATAGCTCTGCTCACCGGATATTTTTCAATAAAAATTATTCCTTTGAGTGAAGTCTCTATGAAACAACTTGTCTATCAACTTCTGACCGAAAAAATCAATCATGGTATCAAAGAACATTCCTTTACGGAAGCTTTAGGAGATGTTGTTATTTATGTAGATAAAATTAATAAAGAAAACAATGAGTGGGAAAAAGTTTGGGTTTCGGACAAGAGAGGTGCTAAAAACCCGGTTATTACAATGGCATCTGTAGGTTCTATGAGTAGTAATATTGAGAACATGATGGTTTCAATAATCCTTCGAAACGGCAGTCTGCATCGACCCAGTAACGATAATGCACAGATAGTTCAGTTCAATAAATATATAATCAATATTCCGTTATTGCCTCCTGAAAGCAAGCAAACTCGCCTCAAACGGAGTTCACTTACAATGGGGCAACTTCTTGAATCCTCTCGGTTGGAAAAGAAAAACACAGAATATAAACGAAAATTGCTTATAGAATACCACAAACGACTCGTTCTCCCCGTGGGTTGTTTAGTTCTAAGCCTTATCGGACTCCCTCTGGGTTTACAGGCGAGACCAGGAAAAAAAGCAGTTGGTATACAGGCTGGTCTTGCCATCTTCATCCTCTATTATATCTTATTTACATTCGGTAAAACGCTTGCGGAAGAAGATGTGTTACCTATTGCACTTGCCATGTGGACACCCAATATTCTTTTCCTGCTGTTGGCAATTTACTGGATAATTCAGGCCTCAAATGAAAGGCCCCTACTCCCTGAAAATATTACCAGTTTTTTTAGACAAAATCTCAATCAACTCTTCAGAGTTTTTAAAAAATGGTACAAAAATACAATCAAGAACTTTAGGAACCCGGATTTAGTTGAAGATGAATTCCCTGACGACGGTGCCTCGCATACTGTTAAAACAGCAATTAGAGGCAATGTCAAAAGTAGGATATTTCATTTACCAGAATGTGAGTTTTATGATAGCAAAAACTGCACAATTGAATTCAAAGACGTTGATATTGCACTCAAATACGGTTTTGAACAATGTCGATTCTGTAAAGAATAGAGAGGTGAATAAAAATTATTAGTACTCGATTTTTTGTTTTTTTGTAGAAAAAAGTGTCTATCATTCTGAGTGAGAAGATTTGTCTGCTCACTTCAGGCTACCTTCCTACATTTTCATACGGGAGATTTACATAAATGAAATTGCCTACATCCATGGAAATGAGAACAATCGATAATTCAGCGATTGAAGATTTTAACATTCCAGGCATAGTATTGATGGAAAATGCAGGCCTCGGTACCGTTAGAATGATAGAACAGCAGTGTGGATCATGCAAAAACACATTCGCACCTATTTTTATCGGTCCAGGGAACAATGGCGGAGATGGCTTAGTCATAGGAAGACATCTCCATCAGCGCGGTTGTCAGCCAATTTTTTTCTTTCTAGTAGATCCGGATACCCTTAGAGGCGACGCTGCAGTTAATCTGAAAATAATACAAAAAATCAGGCTGCCATTACATATAATCGACAACATGAATAAGGTCGAAACTATTCCGAACCTTATCCAGAGATATGAGACCCGAAAAAACTTTTGTTATGTTATTGTCGATGCCATTTTCGGAATAGGTCTGGTAAGAAAAGTTGAGGGCCATTTTGGTGCTGTAATTGATCTTATAAACCGAAAGGACATTGGCCCTAAATGTTGTGTGGTTTCCGTTGATACGCCATCGGGGTTGGACTCTAATACCGGAAAAACTCTTGGTACCTGTATCAGGGCAGATTTTACCGCAACATATGGCTGTGCAAAACCAGGCCATTTTATACATGATGGCACCTCAAGGACTGGGAAACTTGAGGTTATCGATATTGGAATCCCTCAAGAAGTTATTCAAAAGGTTCGTATCAGGACAGAGTTATCAACAAAGAATAACTGTAGAAAAATGGCAGCGTGCCTGCTCCGAAAAACGAATTCCCATAAAGGCACCCATGGTCACCTTTTAATTATCGCCGGGTCACCAGGTAAAACAGGTGCCGCCATTTTAGCAGCTAAAGGTGGAATAAGAACAGGAACTGGCCTGGTCAGTCTTTTAGCACCTCGCAATCTTAATTCAATTTATGAAATTTCTCTTCTGGAAGCAATGACAATTCCTCTTGAAACAAGCACTGATTTTTTCCTGTATGACGATATTGATCTCATTCTTGAATCCATAAAAGGCAAACAGGCTGTAATCATCGGCCCCGGGCTTGGCATAAATGAAAGCACCAGACAACTGGTATTGCATCTTTACCATGAAGCTGAATGCCCGCTTGTCCTGGATGCTGATGCTTTAAATATACTTGCTTTATGCAAAACTGAAATTAAGAGTCCGGGAGGACCCAGAATTTTCACCCCCCATCCTGGGGAACTTGGCAGACTAATAGGTCAATCTTCTGAAATAATTCAGGAGAACCGGGTTAAATCGGCAAAAATCGGCTATAAGCTTTTTAAAAATCCTGATCATGATATAATACTTATACTTAAGGGTGCCGAGACCCTGATCGTGACAGATGAAGGATCGACAGTTATCAACACAACCGGCAACCCGGGAATGGCAACCGGAGGGATGGGCGATGTTCTGAGTGGTGTTGTCGGTGCACTTATCTGCCAGGGAATGACAAATCATAGTGCAGCAGTAGCTGGTGTTTTCATACATGGTAATGCAGGAGATGATCTCTATAAACAGAGCGGCAATGGGTATACTGCAGCTGAACTGGCTGATAGAATACCGGCCACCCTTAACAACCTTTTACCTTACTCCTGAAAGTCTGTCATAAAAAACAACAGATAAGCGAAGACTTCGAAACGGAAAAGGGGTTTTAAAATTATGAACATAAAATTCACCACCAAGGTACTTATGCCGTCTTGCTTACCGTTGTTACGGTGTTAGTGGTGTAGAAAGTTGATCTTATTTAAATGCTTAAACTCTCACTCTTCATTTGCTAAACTCAAAAAGAGGTTCTTTGAATACCGAAAAAAATCCTTTTTCTTGAAATAAACCTGGAGGAGAATCTATGCTTAAAAGTTCCGACATAATGACACAATCTGTAATTACTGTAAAAAAAGAGACCTCGGTTAAAGAACTGGCCCGCATTTTAACAAACCACAGCATTAGTGGAGCTGTAGTAGTAGACAACGAAGACAAGGTAATCGGCATTGTCACAGAAAGTGATTTAATATTTCAGAATAAAAAATTACATATACCGTCTGTTGTAGCAATCCTCGACTCGTATTTTTTCCTCGAAAATCCTGATAAAATGGGACAGGAAATACAAAAAATAGCAGGTGCGACGGTAGGCGATATTTTTTCAGACGATGTGGTAACCGTA
>DAOVUU010000060.1 GCA_030632405.1 Desulfobulbaceae bacterium
GGGCGGCAGATGGACTGACCAAAGGCTACCAGTATTGAATTGACAGTCAACCAGTGTTTCTCCGGCAGTTTTTTTCGAAGAGCCATCTCGGTTTTTAGCGGAGTGTCAGTGTCTACATATTCCCAAATATTCATTATCCTGTGAACGTGGGTATCAACACATATGGCCGGTTTTTGAAAGGCTACAGTCATTACAAGATTTGCAGTTTTTCTACCTACACCGGGAAGTGTAACGAGTTCTTCTATGGTTTCCGGAACTTTCCCGCCAAAATTTTCAAGGGCTGTGGGGAGCTTTTTTAGAAACCGGGCTTTGTTTCGGTAAAATCCGACCGGATAGATCAGTTTTTCAATGTGCTTTTCGTCCAACCGGGCAAGTGTTTTCCTGTCAGGAGCAACTTTGAAAAGCTTTTTTGAGGCCTGGGCGGTGGCTTCATCCTTAGTTCTGGCAGAGAGGATGGTTGCAACAAGGACCTTGAACGGATCTTTTGTCTGCACAGCGATTAGATCAACAACAGGGACTTCTTTACCCTCGATCTCTCGTAATACTGTTTCTAAAAGGTCATCTATATCAATATTCATATTTACCTGTAGTATTATGTCACAGCCTCAGCAGAGTAGACAGGGGGCAGCGGCAGGAAAAATCATAACGACAGAGAGTCCGCTTCAAAGTTGAGCGTTGCAAAATAATCCTCAGCTTGTTCTTCACGTCTGATGAGCTCAACTTTGCCATCCACTGTCAATAACAGTTCTTTCGGGCGAAGATTACCGTTGTAACTGAAGCCCATCGCATGTCCGTGTGCTCCGGTGTCATGGATGATCAGGATGTCGCCGTCAATAACCACAGGAAGATCCCGCTGGATAGCAAATTTGTCATTATTTTCACAAAGAGAACCAACAACATCTACAGTTTCCAGTTTTTCTGACTGTTCTTTGCCGAGGACATCAATATGGTGGTAGGCACCGTACAGGGCCGGACGCATCAGTGCACTCATGGTAGCGTCCACTCCGACATAGGTACGATAGATCTCTTTACGGTTAATTGCGGTGACAACCAGAGCTCCGTGGGGGCCTGTCATAAGACGACCGCTCTCCATGAAAAGAGCAGGAGTATACCCCTGTTGTTTTTTGAAGTTGTCGAAAAGGGCGGTGATTTCCCGGCCCATATTTTCAAGGTCAAGAGCCGGTACATCGGGTTCATAAGGTATGCCCATTCCACCGCCGATATTGATAAATTCGAATTCAATATCAAGTTCTGCAGAAACCATGGTGACAAGTTCAAGGAGCATCTGGGCTGTCTGAACCATATATTTGTAGTTTAGTTCATTTGAGGCAACCATGGTGTGAATGCCAAAGCGTGTTGCACCCTTGGCCTTTGCTTTCCGGTATGCCTCAATAGCCTGCTCGTGGCTGACACCGTATTTTGCCTCTAGTGGTTTACCGATTATATCATTGCCAGTACGTCTGCCACCGGGGTTATAGCGAAAAGAGATCAGGTTCGGGAAACGTGGTACCTTGTCTATCAGGTTGATATCATCCAGGTTAAGAATACAGCCGTTATCCTCTGCAGCCGCCAGAAAAGCCTCCTGGCTGGTGTTGTTGGAGGTAAACATAATATCTTCTCCATGACTGCCTATTGATCGACAGAGTTGTAACTCTGTAATTGAACTGCAGTCAAAACCAAATCCCATAGACTGCATAATTTTCAGGATCTTCGGATTGGGTAATGCTTTAACCGCATAAAATTCTTTAAAACTATCAATTCCGGCAAAGGCCTCTTTCAACTGTTTACCTGTTTCACGTATACCAGCCTCATCGTATATATGAAAAGGAGTGTGGTAGTGGTCTGCTATCTGTTTAAGTATAGGGCAAAGGTTTTTTTTAAAGGGTTGGGACATTGGCATGGTTATGTTCTCTTAGGTTAATGGCTGTATGGGGATTCGACTGGTTTCTTTTGCTGTTGAGAGAACCGTCGACGTTTTTGTTGAAATGACACCGGGGATTGACTGTATTTTATTGCAAAGGAGTTGACCAAGGCTCTTTGTATCACTGGTTCTGATTTTAATCAGATAACCGTCCTCACCTGCCACAAAATGCACCTCCTGCACCTCCGGGATATCAGCGAGGGCATCTCCAATATTTGCACTCTCGGTGGATGTAGTTTTAACCGCAATAAAAGCAACTTGAGCACGATCAAACCGTTCAGGATTTAGCCGTACCTCGTAGCCGTCAATAATACCCTGTTTCTCCATTTTGCGAATACGCTCAAGCACGGCTGAAGGTGCAAGGTTAACCTGTCTGGAAACTTCAACGTTGGGTATGCGAGCTTTTTCCTGTAGAATATGCAGGATTCGAAGGCTGATGGAGTCTATCATTTGTAATGTCCTTTGTTTTGGGTGATTATGTTCATTTTATTTTGGGTTGTCAAGAATTTTATTCTGTTTGTCAGTTATTAGACAGCACCTGTTTTCTAGAAGGGGAGAGAAGAAACTTGCTGGAAATATATAATGTTTTGATTTGGAAAGCGGAGTAAGTTATAGAGATGGAAATGTTTCATGGTGATCGGCTGGAGCCTGTGAAGTTGATTCTATCAACAGTGAAGGGGTGGTAGCGATGTGTGCAGTCTCTATTATTATTCCAACCTTAAATGAGGCAGAGAATATTGACTATCTGCTGGAACGCGTGTTTCAAGTCAAGCGTTCCTTCTCCCTTGACTTTGATGTGTTGTTTGTTGACTCAGCTTCTTCCGATGCCACCTGTGAAAAAGTGGCTGCCTGGCAGGAAAGAGAAGATGTTTCCATACTCAAACGGCAAACTGATGATGGTCTTGCAAAAGCTGTTGTTGCTGCAGCCGGTATTGCAAAAGGGAAGTTTGCAGTAGTAATGGATGCCGATCTCAGTCACCCTCCTGAGGTATTACCGGAATTAATCGAACCGCTTCTAGACGGTTCCTGGGATATGGTGATCGGCAGCAGATATACTGCCGGCGGTTCGACACCGGACTGGCCTGTGAGCAGAAAAATCGGTTCAAAACTGGCAACAATTCCCGCACGACTGTTTACGCACGTGAAAGACCCTCTGGCCGGTTTCTTTGCGGTAGAGTGTTCCAGGCTGCAAAGGTTGACCGGTTCTATTCGCGGTTTTAAAATAGGTCTGGAAATACTGGCTGCCGGTGGGAGTGAATTACGGGTAAAAGAGGTGCCGATTGAGTTTTGTGAGAGGAGTTATGGCGTCTCCAAGATGAGTCGTGGTGTCGTAATGGACTACCTTATGCAGCTTCTGGTTCTGGCAAAAAAGCGGGTGGGTAGTGGGTGGTAGTTGGTTCGGGGAACTGAACTTTTAGTGGTAGTCAAATTTTTGTTTGTCCCAATCTGCAAGTGTTTTCGGATCAAGCAGTCGCTCCAGTTCCTCATGTGGGATGTCAGTTAACTCTTTTGCCACTTCAATAACCGGTCTCTTTTCTTCCGAGGCTATTTTACCAATTTTTGCTGCCTGGTTGTAGCCTATGAGCGGATTGAGCGAGGTGACAAGTATCGGATTGAGGGCGAGTGATTGACTGTATATTTCACGATTGATCTTTATTTTCGGAATTGTTTTTTCGGCAAGGGCTAGTGCGCTTCCCGACAACAGGTCGATGGAGTTTAAAATGTTATGCGCAGCCACGGGCAGCATCGTATTCAACTGAAAATTTCCGCCAAGCCCGGCGACATGAATTGTTGTATCGTTGCCGATAACCTGAGCCACTGCCATACATACTGCTTCTGGTATTACAGGGTTTATTTTTGCCGGCATGATACTTGAGCCCGGCTGCAGGGCAGGTAATTTTATTTCAGAAAGTCCTGAAAGAGGACCCGAATTCATCCAGCGCAGGTCGTTTGCGATTTTACTTAAGGCTATACCGGTAGTTTTGAGTACACCAGAGTGTTCAACGACAGTGTCCAGACTACTGATACCTTTATAGAAGGATGAGGTGAGAGAGAAGGTAATGGAGGTTTTTTTGTTTAATCTGGTAATAGCTTTATCGGGAAAATCGGGGTGACAGTTGACTCCACTACCTACAGCTGTACCTCCCAGTGGCAGCTTGCGCAGTCTTACAAGTGAATCTTCAAGGCGTTCGCAGGATTCATTGATCTGGGCTGCCCAACCTTCAAGTTCAGCATGCAGCCTTATGGGAAGGGCATCCATGAGATGGGTCCTTCCGGTTTTTATTACATCACTGTTATTTCGGGCAAATTGCAGAATTTCATCTGTGAGCAGTTTAAGTGCGGGCAGTAACTGTCCTTCCGTTTCTATAACTGAGGCAATTTGCAGGGCGGAGGGAATGACATCATTGCTGCTCTGGCCAAGGTTTACATGATCGTTTGCGGAAAGCTCAATTCCCCTGCGGCGAGCTAAACCACAGATCACCTCATTGACATTCATGTTGGTACTGGTTCCGGACCCCGTTTGAAACACAGAAACGGGGAACTCTTCCACCGGTTTATCGGCGAGTAACTCAGTTACACTGTCTGCGATAGCGTGAGACAAAGCGTCGGGGAGAAGACCAAGCTCATTGTTGGTTCTGGCTGCAGCCTGTTTGATAAAAAGTATTGCCCGGATAAAGGACCAGGGAAGGGTTTGTCGGGAAATTGTAAAATTTTCAACAGCACGCTGGGTTTGGGCGCCATAGAGTGCCTGGGAGGGGACCCGGACATCGCCCATACTGTCAGTTTCGATTCTATAGTGAGTGCTGGTTTGGTCCATGATGCACCCCAAGTATCCCCTGCCGATCACCTTATGGTTGGGCAGGGGACGGATTACTATGCTTTCCAGAGTCCGTGGAGGTTGCAGTAGGCTCGTGCAGATACTTCACCCTCAACCCCGGGGAAATAGGCTGTCGGTTTATCCGAGGGATTCAGGAATTGACGATATACGGTATCACCGGCAATAAGCTCAATCCATTCAATATAGTGGTCGTCCGCCATTGGGTGGTCAACCGAACCTACGGATACCTGCCAGCCGTCATCTTTTTTCTCAAGAACAGGTACATGCTTTTCTACCGCAGCATCGGTCGTGTTTTCATTCTGCTTGACCATCTGCTGACCACAGCACATCAAATCAGCTGCTCCACCTGTGAGAACTTCGACGATGTTTCCGCATAATTCACATTTATAAACTGCCATCTTTTCTGCCATTATACTTCCTCCTGTTAGGATAAGTGGGAGTTGAGCAAATATCGCTCTGTTTTTCTGCTTGTTACTCTTTATAGTAGTCAACAGAGTGGACAGTAATCATGGTTCAGGTAAAATTCAATTTAATTATATGGGAATAACTATTAAATAGTATTAATTCGCAAAAAACATTCAAATGCCTCATTTAGAACCTTTTCTTGCTCGAGGTTGTGTGATACTATGTGCCATTTAGTGGAGACGAAATAAATATATTAATAAATTCAAAGGGAGTAGTCATGAAAACTAAAAGAATAATCAGCCTGTTTTGCGTCTTCAGTATTCTGCTTGCAGGGATCGTTTCAGGAGCAAGTGCTGCAGACTATGAACATGAAGTAAAAGTTAAGAAGGTAACTTTTGCCTGGAAGATTGATGGCGATACGCTTGCAGCCAAGATTTCTGCTCAAACAAAAGGCTGGGTAGGAATAGGTTTTAATCCGAGCGAAAAAATGAAGGGTGCTGATTTCATTCTGGGTTATGTAAAAAAAGGTAAAGCTAAGATAATCGATGAATATGGGGTTGATAAAACCAAACATTCATCGGATAAGAAACTGGGTGGAACGGCAGATGCTATACTGGTAGCTGGAACAGAAAAAGATGGAATCACCACAATAGAGTTCACGATTCCGCTCAAATCGGCTGATAAAAATGATGCAGTTTTTGACGTAAACGGTGATACAGTCGTTTTACTTGCTTACGGCCCGGATCGTGACAGTTTTAAAACCAAACATAAATTCAGGACGGCTCTTACAGTTAATCTGGCAACAGGCGCTTCTAAATAATACAAGTGAAAGAGAATAGTATGTTCCCCACATTTCCAATTCGATACCCTCTTTCAGTTCTTTTTCTGATCGTTCTATTGTCAGGGACCGCGGTGTCTGAGCAAAATGAAAAGATGAATATGTCCGAGGGTTCTCAGCATATGAACCATGCTGTCAACAGTATGGAACCAAAAGTTGATGAGAAATGGATAGAGGAAAAAACAGGCGATTATGTTCCTCTGGATCTTGAGTTTGTTGATGATGACGGGAAAAGAGTTACGCTCGGCAGCATTATTGATCGACCGACCATAATACTCCCTATCTACTATTACTGTCCCAGTATCTGCAGCAGAAACCTTGCCAATCTGGCAACAGCATTAAAGGATCTCAACTTTCAGCCTGGTAAGGACTACAGGGTGATTGCCTTCAGTTTCAATGATGTGGAAGATTTTGAAGTGGCCCGAAAGGCGAAAACCAACTATCTTAAGATTGTTGGAGAAGAGTTTCCTCCTTCCGAGTGGCATTTTCTTACCGGAGAAAAAGAGAATATAAAAAAAGTAACAGACTCTCTGGGATTTCGTTTTCAGAAGATGGATGATACTACTTTTATACACCCTTCAGCTCTGATGACCGTGAGCAGTCAAGGCCAGATTATCAGATATGTTTATGGTTCTTTTCTGGCGGGTGATATAGATATGGCGCTGCTGGACGCACAACGTGAAACTCCTTCTCTTTCCGTAAAGAGACTGCTTGCCTTTTGTTTTAACTATGACCCGGATGCGAATAAATCAGTTTTTCAAACGGTAAAAATTGCAGTTCTGGGCTTGTTTGTCCTGGGACTCAGTTTTGTGTTTTTCTTTTTCAGAAGAAAAGGGCGGAGAAAAAAAGGGCGCGAGATGGAAGAGAGCGGGAACGAAGAGGATATAAAACAATGATAAAAACAGAATCCTTTTATGATACACCGGCACCTGCCGGTTTGACTGGCATTAAAGCGTGGCTGTTGACCCACGATCATAAACGCCTTGGGCTTATGTATATGTGGGCCATTCTCTTCTGGTTCGTCATCGCCATGCTGTGCGGCCTGCTTTTGAGGACAGAGCTGATGAGTCACGGGAGGACTGTTATGGGACCGGAATTCTATAACGCTCTTTTTACCCTTCATGGGGTAATTATGGTTTTTCTATTCGCTATTCCCTCGATTCCAGCAATTTTCGGAAATTTTTTCCTGCCGATTCAGCTGGGGACTGATGACGTATTTTTCCCTCGCCTTAATCTGTTCAGTTGGTATCTGTTTATGTTCGGCGGACTTCTAGCGTTGATTTCTCTTTTCAGCGGTGATGGATTTCCAGACACAGGGTGGACGTTTTATGTTCCCTTCAGTATCGAGGCAAATTCGAACGTTGGTCTTACTGTAATGGCGGCTTTTATTCTGGGAATGTCTTCCATGTTGACGGGGCTGAATTTTATAACGACATTTCATCGCATGCGGGATCGTAGAATGGGGCTTATGCAGATTCCACTTTTTACCTGGTCTCTTTATGCTACCGCATGGGTCCAGATACTGGCGACACCTGTCATCTCCATTACTCTTGTCCTGGTCGTTGTTGAGAGGCTTTTCTCAGTGGGGTTGTTTGATCCTGATAAAGGTGGAGATCCTGTACTCTATCAACATCTGTTCTGGATGTATTCGCACCCGGCGGTTTACATTATGATTCTTCCAGGTATGGGGGTTATTTCAGAAATAATTCCTGTTTTTTCCCGAAAATCGATATTC
The DNA here is from genome assembly GCA_030632405.1 of Desulfobulbaceae bacterium. GTDB lineage: Bacteria > Desulfobacterota > Desulfobulbia > Desulfobulbales > Desulfocapsaceae > Desulfomarina. Next base: position 7,739 of record DAOVUU010000060.1, read on the forward strand.
GGATATAAGGCCATAGTCTGGTCTTCTATGGGGATTGCGATAGCCGGGTCACTGGTATGGGCGCATCATATGTACACCAGCGGGATGAGTGATGTCTCTGTTTTCATTTTTTCATTGCTGACCTTTTTGGTGGCCATTCCCTCAGCGGTAAAAGTATTTTCCTGGATAGCTACCATGTATAAGGGGTCTATTGTGATGACCCCACCGTTTTTGCTTTCACTCCTCTTTATTTACCTATTTAGTATCGGCGGTTTGACAGGCCTTGTTCTTGGTGCGGTTGGTACAGATATACATGTGCATGATACTCACTTCGTTGTTTCTCATTTCCACTTCGTCATGTTTGGTGGGACCGGATTCGCTTTTTTTGCCGCACTGCATTTCTGGTGGCCGAAAATGTTTGGTATTATGTATGATTTTAAAAAAGCATATATCGGAGCCATCCTCACGGCTATCGGATTTCTTTTTCACTATATTCCCATGTTCATTCTCGGTATGCAGGGAATGCCGAGGAGATATTACGATTATCTCCCCAAATATGAGACAGGGAATTTTCTTGCCGGTTTTGGAGCTTATCTCCTTATTATAGGTATACTGATAATGTTTGGTAATTTACTTATGAGTTTCAGGAGCCGTGTACCGGCTTCTTCAGATCCCTGGGGAGGGACGACACTGGAGTGGACAGTTCCATCACCTCCTCCGGTGCATAATTTTGTTGAAAAACCTCAAATAGAAGAATATCCCTATGATTTTACTAAAGTCGTAGAACGGGCAAAAAGAGTGAAAGGTAACGAAAATTAATGAGCGCGCAAATTGATAAAACCGGTGTTAAGATAGGAATGTGGCTGTTCCTCTATTCAGAGATCATTTTATTTGGCGGCCTCTTTGTTCTCTATGCAGTATATTTTTACAAATATCCTGAGTTCTTTTCCGAGGGTGGAAAAGAGTTGAACAGGATCATGGGAGCCGCAAATACAATTGTTCTCCTTGTTTCAAGTTTTACCGTAGCGGCATCGATAACAGCGATACAGCGCAGGGCAAAAAAACAGGCAGTTGGTTTTCTCCTTTTCTCAATTCTTTGCGGGGTTACCTTTCTTGTTATTAAATATTTTGAGTGGACTGCCAAGTTCCACCACGATATTTATCCTAATTCGGAAACACTCGTTTCGGGAGAAGTCGGTCTCAATATTTTTTTCGGTCTCTATTATATTATAACCGGCCTGCACGGGTTGCATGTAATTATCGGTATGATCCTGCTCACCATCAGCCTGGTCCTTGTGTTGGCTGGCAAGGTTACCGAATCAAAATACTCGATGCTGGAGAACTCAGGTCTTTACTGGCACCTGGTGGATTTGATCTGGATATTTGTTTTCCCACTCTTTTATCTGGTCCTCTAAGGAGGCGTATCGTGGACTCACAGGA
>DAOVUU010000112.1 GCA_030632405.1 Desulfobulbaceae bacterium
ATCATTCTGGACTCATATCTGAAAGGCAATATCGACTCGGTGACCCTCCATGACAGCAATGGAAATATACTGGAGGAAAAAAGTGTGGCAAGAACCGATGATCGAGAACGCTCTGCCGTTTTTTTCAATAGACCAGGGTATGAGTATCCTGACAATATGACTGTCCGGGTCTCTCTGAAGGATGGTGATGCGCTTCAGTACCTGGTGGCAAATCCATCCGAACGGTTAGGGTACTGATTTGGTTGCTTGGGTTTTGATTCCTGTTCAGCCGGCCGGGAGGGTGATTACAGGAGAGAAACCCTCAGAACCGCTTTCTGCTAGTGTGAACAGAAAAAGTAGAAAAGAAAATATCCGCTTAGAGATGAAATCCGTATCTTCTATATAGAACCAGAAATCACGATATTTAATAGCCAGAAAGGCATCGTCCGGTTTTTCTTTGCTGCTGTGAATGAATACTCGCGAATGTATCTCATCACCAGGGGGTGAATTTATATAGTTCCCGGCTGAGGCTCTGTTCTCATCAATATGTTTTTGAGGAATCTGTACGGATTGCGATATCTCAACAGTAATATCCAGCATTGACCGGGTAAGCATGGCTATCTCGGTATCATTTGAGGTAGAGGACCCATAGACCAGGTTAAAATCACTTTTATCTGGATTCAACCCCAGCAGTTCTCTGGCACGCAGTGCCTGCTGGGTAAGCTCTTTCTCCATATTTCGTCGGAAGAAGACAATGGTTTTACCGCTGTCCTGTGCCACAACTCTTGCACCGAGTCCCCCTGCTTTCTGTATATAAGCTAATGCATCAAGTAACTGGTTAAAATCTTTGTCAGCATTGCGGGTAATCATCAGTCTGCCAGTACTGTTGTACAGATCGTTGATTGCAAACAGACAGATACGAAAAATTAAATCTACACCCCAGCCGGACTGTACAAGGCTTAAAAGCGCATGTGGGGAGATGGGGGTGAGAAGGCTTTTAGAGAATTTTTTTCCTGTCAGGGGGTTGTAGGTTATAGTTGGACGATCAGCATATTTTCCTTTTCCTCCCAGGGCCACCAGACCATCTCCCAGGATACCTCCAGATTGCAATTCGGCACTGGCAACCAGTTCAGTCTCCATGCTGTACTGATTGACTATCGAACTCACTTCCAGGAAAATCGGCGTATCCCCATATCGTAATTTAATGATATTGAGCAACATCATTTTCTTCCACGATTCGGCTATGGACGAGGAGTAGTCAAATCGATCCCTTTCCACGGAGGGTGGTCCAATTGCCGCACATCCTGAAAATAGAAGAAGGAGAGTGAGGCAGAGACAGGTTCTTTGGCATTTTATAATAATCACTTTGGGTTCCCTGGATTTTAAATGGGGGGTATGATGACAAGTAACAATTATTTGTATAAAAACATACCTGATAATTTAAGGAGACCTCAATAAATTTAAAATTTAGAGTGCAATTTGATTGAAGAACAGGAGGATAATAGTTCAGGTGGGATTGAGGTAACTGTTAAACACAGCTTCGTCTAAAAATCTGTGTGAAAAGAATTTTAACCGTGATTATATGTAATAATGAGGTTTGTTCGTGAACTCGTGTGGTAAATAGTGCAAGATAGCTTCAGGAATCAGGTCTACTCAACATTGCCCGGCATCAAATTAATAAAGAGTCATGTTCACCAGAAAATTATTTCGATACTCCATTGATAAAATAAATGGGCGGTTCATCTCCGGTTGGTGCTTCCATCGGCTGAGAAAAGCTGAGCCGGTCACAATAAGGTTTGTCGCCGATGAACACGATTTGGGAACGGTGCAGACCATAGTGTACCGAAAAGATCTGAAGATTAAAAAGTTACATCCCACGGGGGTTTGCGGGTTTGATTTCAGTTTCCCCGATGATTTCGATCCCGGGAAATATCACTCTTTGAAATTGTATGTCGGCAAGGCAAGGGTACCACTGGTTAATATCGACTGTGGTGAGGTGGAAAAACTGGAGCCAGACCCTGCTAAAAGCATATATTTTATGCATATCCCCAAAACTGCAGGCTCTTCGTTCAATGCCTTTGCCAGGTTGTGTTTTCCCTCTGATAAGTATGCCCCCCATATTGAGCGGTTGGCAGAAACGGATCGCAGGGCGCTGATAGGAGACAGCAGATACATTGCAGGGCACTTACCCTGGAGTGAGGCTGGGCCCCTCGTGGAAGGTTCTGTGTATAGTTTGTATACACTTCTACGCGACCCGTATACGCATCTACATTCCCATCTGAATTATGTCAGATCCGTGCATACGAATGCTGAACATGATGTTCATAGCAAATATAAACATAATGACACTATAAAAGGGTTGGCGGCCAGGCTGAATAAACTGGATTTTAAAGATGATGACAAGCTGCAGCATTTCATCGAGGAACTAAAAGGGTTTCAGCTTGATTTCTTTGATAATATTCAGACTAGATATTTTCTTGATTATAGGCCTGAAAAAGTCACCGTTGAAGATCTTGAGAATGCCAAGAAAAATATTCTACGCTTTCATCTCGTTGGTTTAACCGAGTATTACCACGTTTTTTTAGATCGATTCTGCCGGGATATGGGACTGCCTCCGCAGTCTCAAACGGAGATATCAAATAAATCTGAACACTATTATTTGTTTGATTACGAGCGAGAAACTACCAGAGAGATCCTGTTGCCATTGATTGGAGTTGATTTACTCCTTTATCAATATGTCAGCCAGATATTTTGGCCTGAATTACGTCTTGGTGGTAAAAGTGCAAACACCGAAGTGACTAGATCGAAGTCTCCGCTTATCTCCCGCCTGCGCGGGAATGACGGGAAACAAGGGAATGTTTTTGATAAAGCGGCAGAGTAGGGTGTCATTATTACTTGACCTGGTCAGATCCGGATCAAAATACGCTTATGAGCAGGCTACCCATAATTTGCAGGAGAGATAACAATGGTACCAACTGAAGAGAACAAAAAATCCGCCGGCATCATTTCAGCCGATATCCGGGAGCAGTTCGATAATCTCCTTGCTGAACCGATTGTCCGGAAAGGACTCGATTTTATCAAAAATGATGACAAGAGGCGAATCGAAGAGCAGATCCAAATAACCGAAATTCCAGCGCCACCGTTTGCGGAAGAAGAAAGGGCCGAAGATTTTAAACGGCGATTTACGGAACTCGGTCTGTCAGATGTGTATCTGGATGCGGAAGGGAACACTATAGGTCTTATGAAAGGATCCAGAGAAGGACTGAAGCTTGTGGTGAGCGCCCATCTCGATACTGTCTTCCCGAAAGGATACGATGCAAAGGTGACCATTGATGATAAGGGTGTTATTCATGCTCCCGGTATTTCAGATGATGCTGCGGGGCTGGCAGCATTGTTGAGTATTGCCAGGACTCTTAAAGAGACCGGTATTCGTACCGTCGGGGATATTCTGTTTGTCGGAACAGTGGGCGAGGAGGGAAGGGGGGATCTCCGGGGAGTGAAGCATCTGTTCAGCACGGTGAAAGATGTCGACGGATTTATCTCCATTGACGGCGACGGCTGTGAGAATATCATCTATCTCGGACTCGGCAGCAAGAGGTTTGAGTTTACCTTTAAGGGCCCGGGAGGACACAGTTTCATGGCATTTGGCGATGTCCCCAACCCCATCCATGCCATGGGACGAGCCATCGACAAAATCGCAAATATTTCAGTGCCGGATGAGCCGAGAACGACATATTCAGTCTCTGTGGTTGGTGGCGGTACATCGGTGAATTCCATTGCAACCGATGCTGTCATGATGACGGACACACGATCTGTCTGCCCGGAGCAGCTCGACAAGACGGTTTCCGAGCTGGTAAATTGTGTAAAGATGGCCGTTATTGAAGAAAATACTTCGTTGAAAATTCCGTGGGACAGTGAGGATAATATCCGGTTGGAGATTGAAAAAATTGGTGACCGTCCATCAGGTGTCTGCTTGCCTGACACCCTGCATGTTCAGGTGGCATGGGCGGCCACCGAAGCCATTGGTGGAACCCCTCAATTGGAGCTCCCCGGCAGTACTGATTCCAGCATACCCATTAACCTCGGGGTCCCTGCGTTAACTCTCGGTGGGGGCGGTAAAGGAACCGGCATCCATTCGCCCCAGGAGTCCTTTGATCCCACCGACGCCTATTTTGCGGTCCAGCGGGTCTTTTTGACGATTCTTGCATTTACCGGAATAGTGGGCAAAACAGACCCATTACTTCCCAAAAACTCCGGCTATAAAACTCCACAGTCCGGTTAAGTCGTATCCCACGGCAGTAGTCTGGCTTTTGTACTGGCACCGGAAGAGAAATCCCAGAACCGCTATTCTTTCAACTTGACAATGTATGCTTTTGTCAGCTAGAAGTGACATCATGTTGTGGGTATATGCTCGCAACGATACTGTGTAGCACTGTCAAACATAATGGAGGTAATTATGGCAGAAGAAAAAGATGTTGGATGCGCCAGGCCAACAGGGGGCCCGGTAGGTGAAGATCAATCAGAATTCAATGAATCGCCAGAAATAATCAAGGAGGAAGGCACTATGGTTATGGTAGGTCACCCGATCTCCTTCGCGGCAGGTTTTATCAGAACCTCATCATACCACATGTAGGGCTGAGTACCTGAAAAAACACAACGGTCCGGAGCCTACGCTTTCTCGTCCCCTCAGATTGCCGCGAGGGTGCAATTCAGTGTTCCGCTAGATTGAGGAAATAGAAACATGAAAATTCAAGCTGCTATCTTTGACATGGATGGACTGCTTTTAGACTCCGAGAGAATATGCATGGACTGCTTCCTGGAATCGTGTCGATCAATTGGTTTTGAAGCTGACCCGGCTATATATATTTGCTGCATAGGATCAAATGTTGAGAGGACCAGAGAAATATTGACGGAAGGTTATGGCGAATCCTTTCGGTATGATGAAGTTCGCAGTCTCTGGAGGAGACTTTATCTGAAGGAAGTTTATGAAAAACCGGTTCCCTTGAAGTTGGGTGCAAAGGAGTTATTGCAGAAAATTTCTCATTCCGGCGTTCCAATGGGAGTTGCTACATCAACACAATATGATCTCGCGCTTATCAAGTTAAAAAATGCAGGGATATTTGAATATTTTGATTTTGTTGTTGCGGGTGACCAGGTTTGTAAAAGTAAGCCCGATCCTGAAATCTATTTAACCGCAGCCAATAAACATGAGGTTGGTGTAGAACAGTGTATAGCATTTGAGGATTCTGAAAATGGCGTGCGGGCAGCTTATGCAGCTGGTATTTCCGTCATTCAAGTGCCTGACATCGTACAACCGACAGATAGTCTCAGGTCCTTAGGCCACACCATAGTTGGTTCGCTATGCGATGTGGAGTGGGGTTGAGGTGAATCGTTATTTTTATAAACTATGCGATTTCATTCCCGAGGTGCAGAAACTGTTTCACTGTTTTCATCAATCCATGCCATAAACAAGGTGTACATGACAGCAAGTACAACAGCACCGGTAAAAAGGCCCATAATGCCGGAGAGCATCATACCGCCCAGTGCTCCGAGCAAAATAACCAGCATGGGAATATCAACTCCGCGACCCATGAGCATCGGTTTTAAAAAACCATCACTTGCCGTTACAAAAAGTGCCCAGACCAGGAAAATCACTGCAGTGGTAGTATCGTTTACAGAAAAAACATAGGCGGCAACCGGTCCGAGTACCAGGATGGGCGGTAACTGACTGACAGCACAGACTAGAACGAGAACAGCCCACAGGCCGGCAGCAGGGACACCGACAATGACCATACCAATGGCAGCTAGAACAGATTGAATTACCGCCACACCAACAACACCCAGCATAACCCCGCGAATGGTTGCGGTTATCAGGCTTGTAAGCTCCATTCCTTTTTCCCCGGCAACACGTGTAATAATACGTTCTGCAATAGTAGAGCACTCCTCTGCTTTAGCCAGGAAAACGCCGGCTATAATAGTTGAGATGATAACCATGAAGATCCCGATCAGTCCTCCGCCAACGGAGCCAAGCAGCGTTCCGGCAGCCGATTTAATCTGGGGCGCAAATTGTTTCAGAGCTCCCTCAAGGTTCGTTGAAACCAGTTTCCAGGTCTGGTGGACGGTATCTCCGATGACGGGCCAGCCGGCAACAGTTTCCGGCGGTGGGGGAATGACAAGTGATCTGCTTTCCATACTCTCTGTTAAGCCTTGAATCGCATCAATGGATGATACAGCAAGCATCGCCGAGGGAATAATCAGGGCGGCAATGATCGCCGCTACGAAGAAGCCGGAGGCAAGAGACTTTCTGCCGCCAAACATCCTGGCAAGCTTTGCAATAAAAGGTTCCAGAGCAACAGCAAGAATCCCTCCCCAGATGACAGGGACCAAAAATGGCTTTATCACTTGAAAGGTCCAGGTGACCAGGATTCCCAGGACTGCAATTTTTATTACAAGTTCAATTATATGTTTAGAAATTATTTCCTTTTTCTCTATCTGTTCGTCCATCAATTTCTTCCTCCGGTCGGCTTGTTTTTATTGAACGCTCTTTGCATCTCCCTCACCGGTCAGCGCCCAGGCCTGCCTGCACGCCTCTCGCCCGTCTTTGGGGATTTTATTTGTAAATATTTTCCGAATGGGAACATGAACAGGGCTGGTAATAAATGAAAATATTGCCCCGGTCAGCCTGCCCACGCCAATTCCCATACCAAAATCATCAAGTTTTCCGTCCACTTTTATTGGTACGGCAAGACTGAAAAATTCAGGTTTCTTTGCTTTGGGGACCATGAGAATATTTAACTCACCGGTTTTGAGATCAATTTTAGCCTTTCCAGCCATGCGCATGTTAGATGTATCCATGTAGATGGCTTTTTCTTCCATCAGCCCGTCTTCAATGCCAAAACGAACTACGACACAGTTTACTTCTGACTGCTCTTCTTCTGAAACCTCAGTCATTATGGACGAAATGAGATTTACTGCCCACATGTCAATAACACCTGCTGAAAAATTCTGTGGTACAAGTCCAAAATCAAAATGACCCTCCGCATTCTCCATTATCGTACTAAAATCGGAGGCAGTAGAGTGCAGAGATGTATTCAGATAGATCATCCCTCCCATATCCGCCTCAGGTTTAATTCTTCTGACCAGAACGCCAATATCGAACTTATCAATATCTGCATTCAAGTTGACAGTAATATTTTCCTCTGTCGGCAGGTAATCCAGTTCAACTTGAACAATGCCGCCCGGTACATCCATACGAAGAGGGGCAAGGGCCAGGAGGCTGTCTTTCAGGCTTATTTTGAATTCTCCCGAGCCAAGGTTATCATCACCGGATGTCACCTTTTCCGCTTTTACCAGTAATTCTGCATTGAAACTGCTTAACACATCCCTTGAAAGCAGGTCTCTTTCTCCATTCTTCCCCTGTTTATCCGTTTTTTCAGCAATATTTCCATCTGCGTTATCTGTCTCATCGGGGGTTGGTGTTTGAGTAATTTGTGAAGTTTCATCAGAAGTCTTTTTCATGGCATCAAAGTCGTCAATGTGGAGCAGCTCTGATATGAGTTCGATATTGACTTCCGGCTTTTCCTCAGATGCATCCAGGCTCATTTTTCCTTCAAGCCGGCTCTCCCCGATCTGCAGGTCGA
>DAOVUU010000210.1 GCA_030632405.1 Desulfobulbaceae bacterium
CGGAGAAAACGCCCAGAAAACTATTGATGGCGTAAAAGCTAAGATAGAGGAGTTGAAATCAGGGCTTCCCGACGGGGTTGAGATCATACCCGTCTATGACCGCAGTGCACTGATTGAGCGTGCAGTCACGAATCTCTGGCATAAGCTGCTGGAAGAATTTGGCGTGGTTGCCCTGGTCTGTGTCATATTCCTTGTCCATATCCGTTCTTCCCTGGTGGCTATTATCAGCCTGCCTGTAGGCATCTTGACCGCTTTTATTGTCATGCATATGCAGGGGTTGAATGCGAATATAATGTCGCTGGGCGGGATCGCCATCGCTATCGGTGCAATGATTGATGGTGCAATAGTCATGATAGAAAATATGCACAAACATATGGAGAGAACCCGGATCACCAACGATAATCGCTGGCAGATTGTTGCAGAATCAGCAGGCGAAGTCGGTCCTGCTCTGTTTTTCAGTCTGCTCATTATTACCGTCAGTTTTGTCCCTGTATTTACCCTTGAAGCACAGGAGGGACGTATGTTTTCCCCCCTGGCTTTCACTAAAACCTATGCAATGGCAGCTTCGGCAGCACTGTCTATCACACTGGTACCGGTTTTGATGGGGTATTTTATAAGGGGAAAGGTACTTCCCGAGCACAAAAATCCTCTGAATCGTTTATTAACCGCAGTCTACATGCCTGTATTGAAAAATGTCTTGAGATTCCCCAAAACTGTCCTTCTCGGAGCCCTGCTTATATTCGCCGTTGGTCTCTGGCCACTTGATAAGATCGGCAGCGAATTTATACCACCACTGGATGAAGGAGATCTCATGTATATGCCCACCACCTATCCGGGCATATCCGTGGGAAAAGCAAGGGAACTGCTGCAGCAAACGGACAAACTCATTCGAACCGTCCCGGAAGTTGAGACTGTTTTCGGTAAGGTTGGAAGAGCAGAAACGGCAACCGATCCCGCTCCGCTCACCATGATTGAATCATTTATTCAACTTAAGCCACAGGATGAGTGGCGTGAAGGTGTGACCACTGAGAGCCTGAAAAAGGAATTCGACAAGCTGGTCAAACTGCCCGGCCTGACCAATGCCTGGGTAATGCCTATCAAGACGCGAATTGATATGCTGGCTACCGGCATAAAAACCCCTGTCGGTATAAAAGTCGCCGGACCCGATTTGAAGGTAATTCAGGAAATTGGCCAGCAGCTCGAAGTTATCCTGAAAGATGTACCTGGAACCGCTTCTGTCTATTCGGAAAGGGTTGCGGGTGGCCGCTATATCAAGGTCGATATTCAACGGGAGAAAGCTGCCAGGTATGGTCTGAATATCGCCGACGTCCAGCAGGTGGTCGCCTCGGCCATCGGTGGCATGAATGTTACCCAGACAATAGAAGGACTGGAACGATACCCGGTGAACCTGCGTTATCCCCAGGATTATCGAAACTCACCGGAACAGCTCTCTCTTCTGCCGATTGTGACCATGGCCGGACAGCGTATTGCCCTGGCCGATGTTGCCAATATCTATGTTGAAGATGGTCCTCCGGCAATAAAGACTGAAAACGCCCGGTTGAATGGCTGGACTTTTATAGACATTGAGGGTGTTGATGTGGGCAGTTATGTGGTTGGAGCCCAGAAGGTTGTTTCTGAGAATGTCGACCTTCCGGCCGGCTATTCTTTGAGCTGGTCGGGGCAGTACGAGTACATGCTGCGGGCAAAAGAGAAACTGACCTATGTGGTTCCACTCACACTCACCATTATAATCATTTTACTGTTTATAAATTTTCGTAATTTCGTGGAAGTTGCCATCATTATGGGCACCCTGCCCCTGGCGATGGTCGGCAGCATCTGGCTGATGTATCTGGAAGGTTACAATTTCAGTGTTGCGGTTGGTGTCGGCTTTATCGCTCTTGCCGGGGTCACCGTTGAAATCGGTGTGATCATGCTTGTGTATCTTAACCAGTCTTACAATAAGATGCTTGCCGACACAAAAAATGAAAGCATTTCTCCCGGGCTCCAGGATTTATCCCAGGCTGTTCTGCATGGCGCCGGCATGCGCGTGCGGCCGATCATGATGACCGCTGCGGCCATCATCGTTGGTCTGCTGCCGATACTTTTTGGTACCGGCACCGGCTCTGAGGTAATGAGTCGAATTGCCGCACCAATGGTCGGAGGTATGGTCAGTGCTGTTGTGCTCGCCTTACTGGTTGTTCCTGCAGTTTTCTTTTTATGGCGCATGCGTTCACTATAGGTCGTTTTTTAAAATTTCAGCTTTTATTTGAAGAAGTAATGTTTCTGTTATTTCAGACAAATACGAGTATAGTGGATTAGCTGTGTTTCATTGTTGTGATAATTATATCTTACAAGGAGGGATTGATGAAAAAAATAATTCTGCTTGCTGTCCTGCTAGGTTCTGTGGGTATAGTCTATGCTGCCGGGTCGCATAAGGGTGAGCATCATACGAAAGGGGAGAACTCTCACTGGGCTGCGCCCAGGAATGCAATTGAGCAATTAAACCCGGTACCATCAAATAGCCATTCGATTTCAAACGGGTTAAAATTGTTTGCCGAGTTATGTTCCAGATGCCATGGTGACCAGGCGCTTGGTGATGGGCCTGACGGTTCAGGGTTGTCGGTCAAACCGACTAATTTAAAGGCAATGGCTGGTGGTCATCCTGATGGAGATTTTGCCTGGAAAATAAAAAATGGCCGTGGGGAAATGCCAGCATGGGAAGATGACCTTGAGGAAAAAGAGATATGGCATTTAGTCAACTATATTCAATCACTATCAGAGCATTCACCGAAAAAGAAGTCCAATCATAAACACGGGCATGATTGAGTCATTTTCATACGACACCATCATGATTTGGGAAGGGCTGATTTGGTATATTCCTGTATGTTCTCTTCTGAGTTCTCCCGGGGGATCTTCATCCTGAAAATTGCCCCAGTGTTTTCTTTCGATCTGTAAGAAAGATCACCTCCAAGGTTGCGCAGGGTTTTTCTCCCGGAGGAGAGAGATAATCCGTAACCATCAGTTTTTGTAGTAAAAAACGCAGTAAACAATTTATCCTCATGCTCTTTTGAGACTCCAGAGCCGAAATCTTCAACTTCAAATATACAAAAATCTCCTTGTCGTTTCGATCGTAAAAATATAGCTCGTCCTCGCTCTGAAAAATCAATCGCATTATCTACCAGTGCATCAATGATGTTGGGAATAGACTCAGTTGTGACCATTGATGGGCACCCATTTTTGTCTAGATCCGGTACAATCTTTATCCCTTTTGATGCGGCAGATTGATGATATGTTGGAAGCCTCTCTAATATTAATTCATTCAAATTATGGGACAAAGTGAGTTTTCCCAATGGTTTGCTGAATTTGTTCAAGGCCTCAAGGAGTCTTTTTAAACGATCGATTTCGTATATCATTTCATCGTTTTCTGAACTGCTTTCCTCTGCCCTTACATGCTGTATGCTCTCTATTTGCCTGACAATGTCCTGGACCTCAAAACTGAGAGCCGAGGCTGCTTTTCCAAGTGCGGTGGATCTTGCATTTTGAAACAGTTTGCTCTGTTGTTTTCGTTGCCTGTCTGTTAACCAGCCTATTAGAAGTGCAACGAAAAAATAGAGACATATTTGTGTTATTACGATTAGATGGCCACCTGCCTCGTGGTTGACAAACACCATGGGGAAACCATACAGCAGACTTATGATTGTGGCTATTACAGTGCCTGTACGTAGACCGAACCAAAAACTGGAGAGAATAAGAGGGATAAAAAACAGCTGTTGATGCAATACATGAAACCCCGGTTCGGAGCCGTGATACAAGACATGTATAGCGGTAATGAATCCAATAAGTAAGCTGAGAGTAGTCTTTTTTACTATCATATGCTCCTCCCTGTCGTTGAATTATCTATCGTCTCTACAACCCAACATGCACTATGCATACCAGTTTGCCATCATGGCCTTAGTATGCTGATTCGGAAAAACATTTGTCGACTGAGAACAACCGGTCTACAGGTTTTTTAGAAGACAGGCGTAAAATAAATGGACAGTGTGTGTGTGTGAGTGTCCTGAAACTGGACGGGTGATCAACTGACATTGGTTGTGCTCAAGGGGAACTGCTTTTTGTTTCTTGTCTACAAATAGCTCATAAGCAGATTTTCCCTGTTACGTTTCTGATCCATTCTACATATTCTCCAACGCCTTTTTCCAGATCGTATTCCGGTGCAAACCCAAGTTCGTTTCTGAGGCGTGAACTGTCTATGCTTGGTCCTCGCGGCATGATGCGGCCGGGGCCGATTGAAAGCTCAACCTCCACTTCAGCATATTCAGCCACTTTTCGGATTAACTCGGGGATCTCATGGCAAATCCCACTGGAGACATTGTACTGGCGATGCATTACATCTGGAGTTTCGTAAAGGAGGCAGATCGCCCGGGCTATGTCTCTGATATAGGTGAAATCAATTGATTGATCACCACCGGCGGGCAGAGAGATCTTTGTCCGGCCTTCCAGGCAGCTGAAAATGGCTTTATAGAGTGGATAAAGTTCAGACGGAAACCTTCCCGGACCGTAGGCAAAATAGACTCGAATTGCTCTGAAGTCCAGACCGTATTCCCGGGCGTATTGCAAACCGAAAAATTCAGCACTGGCCTTTGCCGCCCCATACAGGTCGGCGGGGGTTAACGGATCATCTTCCAGCGGTATGTTATCACGAATACCATATACTGATCCCGAGCTGATATATACAAACCGTTTGATATCGAAAAGCCGGGAAACTTCCAGCATGTTCACTGTGCCCATGCTGTTTATGTAAACATTCTGACGAGGGTTGGTTCCAAACAGAGGTCCTCCCATCAGACCGGCGATATGTATCACTCCTTCGAGCGAATCCCTTTGCTCCAAGAAAATGCGATAGAGAGAGGCCTGGTCGAGAACGTCGGCCGAGACAAATGATATCTTGTCCTCAATGTCCTTAAGATAGCTGACGTTTCTCCTGGAGCGGTCCAGAACAATGACCTTATGCCCTCTTTTGATCAATTCGTAACACACCCACGAGCCGATATGACCAAAACCACCTGTTACAAGTATAGACATTGTTATCTCTCCTTGGCAATAACCCTGGCACAGGCTCCTTCCCCGTCAACCAGTTTTAAGGGCAGGGCATAGACCTCAACCCGATCACTTTTGATTTGATGAAGATTGCACAGATACTCAATCAGGAGAATCCCTTTTCTCAGAATGAGATCGTGGGTCACCATTTCTTCCGGGGATGGGTGTCGGGTAGGGATCTCCCTTATGACGTAGTCTTGTGGAAAGTCAAATCCAACAGCTTTTATCGACAGTTTTGATAACCATATGGCGGCATCTCGGTTTAGATATGGTGCTTCCAACCAGTAACCTTTTGTCGTATAATCTGTTAC
>DAOVUU010000394.1 GCA_030632405.1 Desulfobulbaceae bacterium
CGGCCATGCATTGGTGCATTCCTTGCTATTTCTGCAGGTTCCGGCCCATGGTCTGTTTTCACTATCACCACTGTACCAAAAGTCAGATTTGAAATCTTTGAAGAGGCGGTAGAGAGTTGCCCTCCTTTCCTAAATTGTACCCTATAAAATGTCGTTCCTTCTTCTGCCTCCGGTTGAGAGACATTATGTTTGTTGTCTGTTTTCGGCATACTTTATATATTGTAATAACTCTGATTTTTAAAATGAGTCCCGATTCTTCCGGCTCACCAGATCTGAATCACTGCAGGCTACCCTGTAATTTAAACAGCAATAGTTCACACACAAGCAGCCGGTTGCAATTTCGAGCAAGACCCCTCTCTGCAATATCAACGGCCTGGAGTTTAGCAAACAATTGATCAGAATTCCAGTTTTTCAATTTCCGGGGTTCCTCTTTTAAAAAATGGGCCGTCGATCCGGTAAAAGTGGAGGAACAATGATACGCTACAAGGAGTTCCTGCAACCATACTTTTAAAAAAGTGAGCAGATGATTCAGGTCATCTTTCAATTCAGCCATTTTTTCCGCAAGTTTCAAAACGACACCGAGATCCGAACCGGGCCCGCTCTCTTCAACCGACAATACCGAAACAATATCTTTCCATAATTCCATTATTTCAGTCTTATACAGCAAAAGTGCCCTGCCGGGGCTCCCACCGGAGAGATGTGCAAAAAGGTGCGCGTCATCAGGATCAACCCCATGCCACCTCAGAATAGTTACCGTATCATCTACCTGCAGCCCCGAAAAAGGCACCACCTGGCATCTGGAGGTCAACGTTGCCAGTATCTCCCGGGAGGAATCAGCTGTGAGTATCAGAAGATTGTTTTCCGGAGGCTCTTCCAGGGTTTTCAGAAGACTGTTTGCCGCTTCCGGTCTCATGGCATGTACATCTTCCAGGATCACGACCCGCATCCGGGACTCATAAGGTGGATATGTAAGATCTTTGCACAATTTTCGAACCTGCCCGATCTTAACCCCGCCCTTTTCTGGTGAAATAATTAAAAAATCCGGGTGATTACCGGAGAGAATTTTCACACAGGACGGGCAGACCCCACACGCCGAAACCGACGAGCGATCGCGGCAATTTACTGCAGCCGCAAAACCTCTGCCAAAAAGTTTTCTGCCGACACCTTCAGGGCCTTTAAAAATATAGGCATGGGGAACCCGATCAGAGAGCAGGGAACGCTGCAGCATTCGTTTGGCCTTCTCCTGTCCCAAGAGCTGAGTAAAACAGAGTAAAGAATGGTCAGCCATCAATCAATCGATCCTTCAGTTGCATATTTTTTCATGGAAAAAGAGATGGCTGCCGTCGTGAATCAGTCAGTTCCTCTTTGGCCGCAGGTACTGATTTTTCCTCAAAGCCGCCAAGATAAAGATACCTCTCAAGAGTTCGCTGATACTCTGTCCAGCTCATCTCTTCGCTGTTCATTTTTCTGCGAAGCTGTTCGGTCAGATTCATTTTTGCATCAAGATCATCGACAAAACTTAACACGAAAGCCTCCACTGTCATAGGCACAGTAGGCGAACCGAACTCCTGCCTTCCATGATGACTGAGGATGAGATGCTGCAGCTGTTCCAGAAGCTCTTTCGGAAAACCCTTTATCTTTCCGGCTGCCTCCCCTACCATTTCACTGCCGATAACGAGGTGCCCTTTCAATCTTCCTGCGACAGTATAGTCAACAACACCATTTTCTGAGCTGAGTTCCTCCAGCTTGCCTATATCATGTAACAGCGCACCTGCCAACAGCAGTGAACGATCAACGCCGTCATAATGTTTTGCCATAAAATTACAGAGCTGAGCCACTGAAAGCGAGTGTTCCAGTAAACCGCCTATATAGGCATGATGTATCCCCTTTGCCGCCGGGGCATCCTGGAATTGCAACCACCGGTTGCCTGTATTAAAAAAAGAGTTGAGCAGTTTTTTGAGATGAGGGTTTTTGATGGTACCAAAAAGGACCTGCAGTTCATCGGCCATTTCCTTTCTGTTTTTGGGGGAAACAGGAAAATAATCCCCCAGTTCCACCATTGACTTTGAAACAGGCAGGACCGACTCAATCTTCAGTTGTAAATTGTCTCGATAAGATTGCACTGATCCTGCCACTTTCACAATTTCACCGGGTTTACATAATTTATGAACCTCCAGAGCATTATCCCATACCGGCCCGCTTATTTCGCCACTGCGATCCATCACCGCCAGGATAAGATATGGTTTACCGGCCTTGGTTTCTGAAAGTCGTGCTGATTTAACCAGGAACAGCTCGTCTACCCGCGCTCCCTGATTTAACTGGTCAATAAAAGTACTTTTTTCCATTGGTTTTCCATTATCGTACTGCATTCAAACGCAGAAATTAAATTTGCTATTCTAGCATCTTACTAAACTAAAAGCACTCTTAATACTAAGGCGGGCTTTGCCCGCAACTCAGGTTAATCAGGCTGTAGGCTGTTGCAGTTCCTTCAGCCTGCTTTCTCACAGCCTTCAGCCTAAACAACCTGTTGATTTAACGCAATGAACTAAGATGGTTTTTCTTGTTCTTTATGACAGAAACTGGGAAATAAGGTAACTATCCCGCAGCTGCAGCAGCCTCAATTAATCTGTCGACAAGATAGTGAGCCATATCTTCATCATCCTCAAACATATCAAAACAATAACCGTCACTTCCGGCCAGGCCACCGGGGATACTCTCTCCACGTTCCCCGGGATCCGAAATCATATCGCCATAAAAACAGACCGATAACCATCTTTCTGCATCATCAATCACATCAATCATTGCAAACTGTTCTCTCTCTTTCTGGCTCAAATGTTTTGGTCTTATGGAATAACTTACTCCCGGACGGGAAATGAACTGTAATTCAACATGCTCCATCACCTTTACAGTATCAAAACAGAATTGAAACCATTTCCTCATTGGCTGGTCCTCTCCGCGTTCCCACTCTCGAAGAAAATAACCAATTTCAGTCTCACTGTTCCTTTTTTCTAC
>DAOVUU010000145.1 GCA_030632405.1 Desulfobulbaceae bacterium
ATTTCGAAGTTTACGCTTATCTCTTGTTTTTTGTGACAGGGGTTCCAGGAGTAAGGTACTAAAACCACCCACCGGGCGGGTGGTGTTGACGTCGTTTTCCTGTTAAAAAAATAGCCCCTGATGCATATATGCAACAGAAGCTATTGAACCTGACCCATCAAGACAATCTTGAAGTTCTTTTTCAGCCAGGAAGAGTCTGACCATCATACAGGTACCTCTTAATTTTATGCGTCGCCGTTTTGACAAAGGGCTCTCTTCTCTCAAGGGCTTTACTTAATCGGGAAGTTTTGGGTAACTGATCATTCATTTCGCCCCGCATAATACCCAGGAGATTTTCTATATAGGCACGTCTGTCAGAGCGTGAGCTTCCGGCGGTCTGATCATCAATAAATTCATAATCGGGGTAGATCCAGGCTTCAAGTTTTCCGCTGTTTTCGATCACTAAACTCTCGACAACCCAGTTCACGGTGTTGATCTTATGTTCTATCGCCTCAGGGTAAACATTTTCTCCATTCGCCATTACAATAACATTTTTCGATCTGCCTGATATATGCAGATTCCCCGCATCGTCTAAAAACCCGAGATCTCCGGTTGCAAGCCAGCCATCACTGCTCAACACACTCTCGGTTTCCTCCGTATCGTTATAGTAGCCCGTCATTACATTCGAACCACAGACGAAAATTTCTCCAATTCCAGTCTTTGAATCAGGGTCAACTATTCTAACTTCAACACCCGAAAGTGGTTTGCCGGTCGAGCCAATGGCAATAGTTTCATCGCCCATTGGACCGCCGGCAATAAGCGGCGAAGACTCAGTCATACCATAACCTATCAAGTAGGGAAACTCAGCTTCGCTGAGAAATTTTTCCACCTCAGGATTCAATGCGGCCCCGCCAATACCCATGAGTTCAAGGTTTCCACCAAAAAAATCCAATAATTTTTTGCCAATGCGGCGGTAGATAAATTTCCTGCCTATGGTTGTTTTACAGAGAAGAGTTAACAGCCTGCTCTTTTCAATCTGCGGGAGAACTCGTTTTTTGTATATCTTTTCAAGAACCAGAGGTACTGCGAAAATCACACGAGGCTGTTCGTGGCTGCATAATTTCTGCAAAATCGCAGGAGTTGG
This sequence comes from Desulfobulbaceae bacterium, assembly GCA_030632405.1. GTDB lineage: Bacteria > Desulfobacterota > Desulfobulbia > Desulfobulbales > Desulfocapsaceae > Desulfomarina. The sequence goes on from DAOVUU010000145.1 coordinate 1,124, forward strand.
TGCTTTCCCTGCATAAGCAATGCGACACCCGTAGAGTAACGGCAGAATAAAGCCGCAGGTAAACTCATAGGTATGGGACATGGGCAGAATTGACAACCAGGTGGAACCCGCTTCAATATTCATCAACTTGGATGCGGAGTACGCATTTGAAGTGAGGTTCTTATGGCTCAACATGACAGCCTTGGAGTGCCCCGAAGTTCCGGAGGTATAAAGAATAGAGGCAATATCGTCCTCCTTGACTACAGGAAAAACAGGATTATCAAGATCACTCCTCAAGGCAGCAACAGCTTCATTTAAGTATCCTGTAAAGGGCAGAACAGAGATGACCTCGCCGTCCGCCTCATAATCATCAAGAGTTATCACAAGTCCTTTCAACTCTCCGCTCAGTTCATAAACCTTTTCAATCAACCTCTGCGTGATAAAAAGGACTTTAACCTGCATTTCACTGAGTATATGATGCACATCACTCTCAGGCAAATCCGGAAGAATAGGTACAGCCACAGCTCCAAGGCGCACTACGGCAAGATAGGCAATCCCCCAGTTAGGGGAATTTTCACCGAGAATTGCAATATGATCTCCTTTGACAACACCTTCATCCTGCAGGCGTGACGCCAGGGCAACAATCCGCTCATGAAACACCTTATATGTGAGAGGACTTTCCATTGCCATGCCGATAGCATGGCTGTCTTTGAACCTGGAACAGCTGGAATCAATTACATAATTAAGAGTCAGACCAACCTCTGCACCTAAAACCATAATTCACCTCAATCAGAATTTACTCTTCTTCATCTGTTTCGAAGAGTAATTTGGTTACTGCTTCGGTAATCGATTCTACAGAAAAAGGTTTAGATATGGTAATAACTCTGTCGAGATAGCCGGCGATAACCAGATAGCGCTCTTTGGAGATAGTTCCACCACCTGACATTGCTACCACCGGTATATCCGGTTTTTCTTTCCGCAGATCCAGAATGGTCTGCAGGCCGTCTTTTACCGGCATCACCATATCTGTTATAACAAGATCACAGGGGAATTGTCGAAACAGCGCCAGTCCTTCCTCTCCATTTGCAGCAGTGATTACTTCATACCCTTCAAACTGAAGAATCTTGCGCAGTACATCAAGGACACTCGGTTCATCGTCAATAACAAGAATACATACCATTCTACTCACTCAAGCTCATACGACACAGTATAATTCCTCTGCTGCATTCATTTACCAGTCAGGACCACTATATCCTGCAAAAACAGTGCTAACACACACATTATAACAATACGCTATTTTCTACATTATTAAAACCAAAATTGTCATTTACGCAACAACCGAATCCGATCAACAGTCAGAGTCAGCGCCCCGTAGTCTTCCTCCACGAGCCCCGCAAGAATATAAGGTCTCCCACAGGTCAGTATATTCGCATAACGAGTATACACTTCCGGGAAAAAAGTCGTTTCAAACAGAGCGGTCTCATCTTCAAAGGTTAAAAATTCCATGACCTCATTGCTGTGGGTTGATACTGTTTTTCCAGTCAACAGCCAGGCAGCCAGTTCCACACGCCTCCCCTTATGACTTGCAAGATCACAGGCTTTCACCGTCTCCTCACCGCGATGAATAAAAAATTGCAATGGATGCATATCGCAGAGAAAACCAAGAACACCGAACTCCCGCCGCGATCTGGTTCGCAAATCCGGTGGGGGAAGAGATGGCGGCTCCGGCAGTGTTACACCAAACAAGGATAAATGGGATGCATCTTTTCGGGCCCGCTGATAACTTGCCCACTGCCAGAGCAGCGCTGATCTGTTCTGCGTCCCACTCAGGCTATCCAGAGCTCCTGCATGAATAAGTGCACAAGCCTCACTGTCCGCAGGTTTTGTTCGCGCAAAAAAATCTATACTATCTGAAAACAGGCTCTTCTCTCTTTCCATGATAAGGCGGTCCAGAAAATTCCGGGATAAACCGCGCACGCTCTGCAGCCCAACCTGCACCCGTTTCTTTTTCCCGGTCCAGTGTATTTCACTTTGCTGCACGTCCGGATGACATATTTTCAACCCATGTCTTTTTCCTTCAGAGACATAAGCAAAGGTTGAATAATAGCCTCCCTGGTTGGATATCACCGCAGCCATAAACTCAGCGGGGAAATGACTTTTCAGGTATGCGGCCTGATAGGATACCCGCGCATAGGAGGCCGAGTGCGGTTTACAAAAAGAATATCCGTCAAAACTCATCATCATCCGCCACATTCGCTCAATATCGTCCGGTTCACTGCCGCGAGCCGCACATCCTGCAAAAAAACGTTCCCGATAATTTTCAAGCCGCAGTTTTTTCTCTTTTTTCGTCATCACCTTACGTAAGCCATCCGCCTGACAATGACTGAATCCGGCAAGGGCCACGGCGACCCTGGAGACATCTTCCTGATAGACCATCAGACCGTATGTCTCGTCAAGAACATCCCCCATCTCAGGGCAGAGGGGATGCCAGCTTCCGCCATGCAGGCGTCGCACATACTCCCTGACAAATTCGTTGGCGGCCGGCCGGATAATCGATGACTGAATCACCAGCTCTTCAAAGTTCCCACTTGCTGCCTTCTGCTGCAGCAGCCGCATAGCCGGACTTTCTATATAAAAGCAGCCCATGGTCTCCCCCCTCGCAACCGTCAGCCTGGTTGCTACATCATCTTCTGGCTGCCAGTTTATTTCATCCACCACTCTCTTATTTTCGGCCGCAGCGTGAAGACAGTCGCGGATCACACCAAGACTCCTGTTACCGAGAATGTCAATCTTCACCAGACCAGCCTCTTCTGCCCCGTCTTTTTCCCACTGGATGACCGGCACCCCTTTTGCCGCCAGCTCCACGGGGACATAACTGCTGATCGGTTCCGGTGTTATCACTACTCCCCCCGGATGCACAGAGAGATATCGTGGTAACCCTATGAGTTTTTCTGCAAGAGCCAGTACTTCCGGCCAGGGAGGGGAAAGATCCCGCCCTCTGAAAGAGGCAAGAGTGCTGATACGCTGTTCCAGGCTTTCTTCCCCATGTTTATCGTACATCCACGGCAACCGCTTAGTCACCTGAGATATCTCGTATCCGGGCAAACCAAAGGCTTTAGCCGTCTCCCGTATAGCCATACGGGCTTTGAAAAAGACATGATTACAGACCATCGCAGCATGATCTTTGAAATCATTCAAGACTTCAAGGAGTACCTCGTCCCGTTCATCCCAGGGAAAATCTATATCGATATCAGGAGGATCAGTTCTACCGGGATTAAGGAACCGCTCAAAATAAAGATTATATTTCATCGGGCAGACATTGGTGATTTCAAGACAATAGGCTACAAGAGAGGCTGCACCGGAACCGCGGCCACAGATTCTTCGCTTTCTCCGCCTGCCGTCTTCTCCTTTCCGATGAACAATGTCCTGGACTACGAGAAAATAGGAAGAAAACCCCATCTGTTCAATAACTGCCAGCTCATGCTCAAGCCGCTCAACCACCTGCTCGCCCAGATCATCCCCGTACCGGTTCCCTGCTCCGAAAAATGCCTTCTGCCGTAGAACTGAGCTGGCAGGTTTATCATTACCTCCCCGCCAGGGAGGCATAACTACACCGAAATCAGGTCCTCTATAATTGCAGAGGGCGGCCACGCCCTCTGTTGCCGCAACCAGTTCCGGCCAGACACCAAATCTATCGCGATACTCCCCCGGTCCAGCCATCCAGTCCGGTTTTTCTTTCCTCTTCTTTTTCTGCACTTCACCGATGGTCAACCCATCACGCACCGCTTTGAGCAGGCAGGAGAGCTGAAAATCTCCTTCCCCGGCCATATCACTGTCAGGAGTGATGACAGATGTTATGCCCTGTGCTCTGGACCAGTTTCGTAAAAGCCTGCCCTTCTCCGTCGGATACCCCCCTAGATCCGCCGCTATCTCCATCCCCTCCCGCTGAAATTTCAACAGTAAATCCCGGTCCCGACAAAGAACAACCAGTTCCTTCGAATATTCCGGCAGGGCCGCCGCCAGGGTAAAAGCCTGTTCCCTGTGACGTTTGGTAAGCAGGGAGCAGAGATTGCTATACCCTTCACTTCCGCGGACCAGGCAGACAATGGATTTCTTCGAACCGGGCTCCGTTATTTCAGCACCGATAACGGGTTGTAAGCCCTCTGATTTACAACCCTCAAGAAAGGCCCAAAGCCCATAGAGGTTATCTCTGTCGGTAAGGGCAAGACCCGCGTATCCATGGTGCTTTGCACTTCTGCAGAGAGCTGCTGGAGACGATGTCCCCTGCAGCAGGGAATAGTAGGATCGGACGCGCAATGGAAACATCAATTTACTGGACCTTCAATTCTGCTCTGATTACCCATGTGGATTGAACTATGACCAAATCGACTGCGAATAGTATCCATGGCTCCCAGTACCTTTTCCTGTCGTTGTTCTCTATCTCCTTTGTCGGGGAAAAGCAGTAACTGGGGTGACTGCTTCTGGAGGCGATCACAAACCAGCCGGCAACTTCGGATCCGTATTCGCCTGAGCCATGCCCGCTGCAGAGCGGCAAGAGCAAGCCTGCACAAAACAAAATCGTTATTACTGCCCCTGCGGCAGGAAGCCTGGCGTACCACATGCGTACCATCTGAATATCGCAGCCAGACCCCCACCCGGCGTGCAACCTGACACCTTGCCCGCAGATGAAGTCCTGCCCTGCCGACCAGATCGGCAATAACTGCCTTGATTTCCTGCCGATTATTGCTGTCCTCAGCAAAGGAGTATTCACAGTCAACCGTCGGCATGGTTGCAGAAGGGATACTGACCATACTTTCATCGATACCCCGGCTGATCTCATGAAGATAGTCACACCGGCTACCGAAGGGAACCATAAGCTGCTGTCTGCTGAGTCCTGCCAGGGCACCAATAGTCTTCAAGTGAAACCCTTCAAGTTTCTGCAGCTCTCGACGGCTGAGGCCGGGTAAAAGTGCTATCGGCAGTGGAGCGAGGAAAAGAGCCTCTTCGCCTGGGTCGACAATATATTCCCCCACCGGTTTTACCAGACGGGAAGCCACCTTCGACACGAGCTTGCTGGTCCCGAGGGTCCAGATAGGATTAATACCAAGATGAGTCTGGACATGCCGGCGAACACGCAGACCAATATCGGGCGGCGGGCCATAGAGCCTGTGGGTGCCTGTAACGTCAACAAAAAAATGACCATCCCCGGATCCGCATTCAATATACGGGGAATAATTTCGGACCACCTTCAAAAATGCTGCCATCGCCCTCTGATACAACACAGGCCGGGGAGCCAGTAGAGCAGCCCCCCTGCACATCTTCGTTGCCCGCCGTAAAGGCATCCCCTTGCGAACCCCTTCCTTAAAGGC
>DAOVUU010000390.1 GCA_030632405.1 Desulfobulbaceae bacterium
ATAATTATCATATATAATAAAAAAAGGCCCGAAGTACCTTCTTAAAAGAAAGATACTACGGGCCGTCAGGAACTGCACAGATTTTTAAACGACCTTTATTTCTTATGGGTTGCCCTCATGGTTCTGGCAAGTTCTTTAACTTCACCGAGGTCTTCCGTCATCATGTTCCAACCGTACCAGTAGGCATAATCGGGATTAACATGGAAGAAGGCCTGGTAAGCGCGCATGCGGTGTTTCATATACATGCGTACCAGGATCTGGTCGATGTAGGAGAGTTTATCCAGATCTTCGTCCCAGTTGGCGCCGTTAGTATGCATAAAGGTGAGCAGGAAGGGATAGTTGTGGGGATATCCCGCAGGTTTTTCGATGATGCCTTCTTTATAAAGTGCTGCCACAGTCTCAATAGCCTCTGCCATCAAGCGATCAGCTTTGCCAAGGATTGCATCACCCATTTCCAGCTGTTCCTGAGCATAAGATTTGGAGTGACACTGGGTACAGGTGTTGAGCATTTTGTTACGCTCTTTTTCCCAGGAAGCCTGGTCAAGTCTTGCCATATCAACTGCTTTTACAGCATCAAGTATGGCGGTGGGCTCTCCGGTTTCCGGATTCAGTACCCCAAGGGCTTTCAGGATTGTTACCCGGTCAGCTGCCTCCTGCTTGTCTTCGGGAAGTGGCAGACGAACGCCGAGGAATCCCCAGGCGGTATGGTTTTCGTGAGTTCCATCAGGAAGATGACAGGTTTGACATGTAGGGGCCGCAGCTCCTTCAGGAAGATCGCCAGCTTTTTTGGCAAAGTACCGCATGCCGTGCTTAGAGCTCGACCACATTTCCCATTGCGGATGGTCGTAACCCATATGACATTGCTGACATGCTCTTGGGTTATTGGCCTCTTTTTTTGAAAAAGCATGGCGGGTATGACATTCATCACAGGAATTGACCTGGTAGCGATAACCTTTTTCCAGTTGATCTTTTTTCTGTTCTTCGGTTTTGATACCCATATTGTGACAGCCACCACAGCCGCGTCCACCTTCAATGAGTTCATCGGGAGCCATGTGGGTCGCCGGAATCGCATTAAGAACTGTCCAGCCAAAATTATGCTTCCCCATGGCAAAAGAGTCAAACTGTTCCTGATGACACTCGGCGCAGACTGCTTCGTCAGGCAGTGTTGCGTTTTTGGAGTCTTCCGCAGTCGTGTGTGCGTCTCCATGGCAGGTGGAGCAGGTGACATCATTTTTTGAATGCTCTGATGCCTTCCAGTCCATAACCATGCCCGGGGATACTTTGGTATGACAGTCGACACATGCGTCGGTAGCCCCTGCAATCCCTGCAGTGGATAGCAGGAGCAAACCACTTGCCACGATTACTGTTTTAAATTGTATCATTTTTCCTCCTCATGGTGAAAACAGCATATATTAAATCCCTGTCGCCTATCGACAATGGAGAATAATTTACCAATTTAAAAATCTCTGCTACCCATCGCTTTCTCTGGTGATTGTCTTTTTAGCTGTCTGGTGAGCACTGACCTGACAGCAGGTAGGATGTGCTGCCCGTTGTGATTGAGCAAGCATATACACATTACAAACCCGCAGATTAGAAGTCAATTGTTTTGTAGGCTCCGATTTAACTCAATGGATATAAAAGCGTTTTCATGTCTGCTCCTGATATTGTAAATATTTTCTCAATAGATCAGACAGCTGTCCCCATATTTTCAGGGGAGGAATATAATCGGGGGAGTAAAAGGTGATAAACTCGTAAAAAGATAAAATTTGGATGGCTAAGTAAAAAGCTTCATATTCGAGGAATGCAAATTTAATGGAATGAGGCGTACTTAAGTACGTCGTAATGACATTCAATTTGCAATGACGAAGAAGATGAAGAGTTTTTACGACGCCATCAAAGGTTATAATTGTACATTTAACAAATACGACTGGTAGAAAAGTTTTGTTCAGGTTAAATTTCAAGGCAGTCTGCAGTTAGTGGGCTTTCGCCAATTATTGGCAAGGATCTGACTTCAAACCATTTTGGGAGATGATTATGACTAACCGCTTTATGATGACAGCTTTTGGTAAAGACCGTGTCGGCATCGTTGCTGATGTTACCCGCCTGCTCTATGAAAATGACTGCAATCTTGAAGACACCACTATGACAATATTGGCGGAGGAGTTCACGCTGAATCTTCTGTTTTCCTGTCAGCGGGGTAACTTCGAAGAGCAGTTGTCACAAGAATGCCGGCGGTTAGAATTTGAGAAGGGGATTTCGGCTTTTGTCCGACCGCTTTCGGTATCGCAAAACAAAGTTCAAAAAGGCTATAAAACCTGTACTCTGCATATCGAGTGTATCGATCAAGCGGGAATTGTTTATAAAACCAGCCAGTTCCTGGCGGATAATAAACTGAATATTCTCCATCTCAAATCCACCGCTAAAGCCTCTCCTGAGAGCGGAGTTAATATTTACAGTATGGATATCCATATCCAGGTCCCGGAAGAGATATCACTGGATCAAGTGGAAGAAGATTTAAGCACTATGGCGGACGAGCTGCAGGTTGACATCAGTATGTTACGTTAAACCGGGTGGTTGAAAAAAATGCAGAACCAATACAGTGTGCAAACGAGGTTGGTAATCTCCTAGGACTGGCCGCTATTCGGATGTGTAGAGCGCCATGATCTTTTTCACATAGTTGCGGGTTTCCTTGTAGGGGGGAACCTGGTAGCCATATTTTCTGACATTGCCATAACCGGCGTTGTATGAGGCTAAGGCCAGGGCAATGTCGCCGTTGATTCCAGGTCTATTTAGTTGTTGACGAAGATATCTGGTGCCGCCTTCAAGGTTCTGGGCGGGGTCGCGGGGATTGACCTTCAGGTCACCTGCGGTTCCGGGCATCAGCTGCATGAGGCCGATGGCTCCGACATGGGAACGTGCTTTGGGGTTATAGTTGGATTCGGTTTTTACCACACTGTGGATAAGTACCGGGTTGAGGCCATGTTGTTTCGAAGTGGTGTCGATCATCTCTCTTAACGGAAGACGATACTGCTTTTCAGCCTTTGTGACCTGCCTGGCAAGGCTGGCAGGCAATGAGTAC